>JBAXMF010000075.1:0-8850 GCA_037134435.1 Methanomicrobiales archaeon
GGTGATGACAGAAACAGACGCTACAACAGAAATGATGGACCGTGCCCCAATAGCCTATGATAACCCCCGGTGGGTGCGCCCGTTTGAATTCCTCATGAAGCTCGCAAGCCCTCCGCAATACAATGAGATCGACCCTTCCCCGCTCCTCGCGATATTTTTCCCGATATTTTTCGGGATTATTGTAGGTGATATCGGGTACGGTATCCTGATCCTGGTCGCCGGGTTGTTTATCCGGTTCCGTTTCGGGGCGATAACATGGCTCCGGCAGATATCGGGTATCCTGATCATTTCATCCTTTCCGGCAATCTTCTTCGGTTACCTGTTCGGGGAATTCTTCGGGAATTTTGGCCAGATGATGGGGTGGCTTGAACCGGTTACCCTTTTCGGGATCACATGGGACCGCATAGAGGCCATGATCCCGCTTCTTGTCCTGACGATTGCGATCGGGGTATTCCACGTGGTCCTCGGGCTTGCGATCGGGGTTGTTAATTCGATCACCCGGAAGAACAGGAAACACACCTGTGAAAAATGTGGGATGATTGGTGTCATTGCCGGTCTTATCCTCGTCCTTTGCCTGGTAGCAGGATTGCTTCCCGAAGCCCTGTATATCCCTGCGTTCATCCTCCTTGGGATCGCGGTGGCGTTTGTGATTTATGGTGGTGGTACCGGTGGCGCCATTGAGATAATGGGGACGGTGGGGAATATCCTCTCATATGTCCGCCTGATGGCGATTGGGATGGCATCCGTCATCCTCGCCATGGTTGCCAACGAGCTGGGTGGTTCAATGGATGTGCTGGCGTTGGGTGTCCTTATTGCAGTGATGCTGCACACATTGAACCTGATGCTTGCGATGTTCAGCCCTTCAATTCATAGTGTGCGGCTGCATGTCGTGGAATTCTATTCAAAATTCTACCACGGGGGTGGATTACCATACCACCCGTTCAGTCCAGGGGACAACCCAGGGATGATCGATGGTAAGAAGTAGGCTTCCATCGCTTATTTTCAGTAAATAATGAAAATTTAAAGTTTTTAAGGCATCAATCTTTAAATAATATAAGAACACTCTTACGGATCAGAGGTGTTGTAAAATGGCGTGGGAAATTGCAATTGGGGCGGCAATCGCATTTGCCGGTGGGGCGATCGCGACAGGCTGGGCACAGTCAAGGATTGGTGCAGCGGGAGCTGCAACGATCGCAGAAAGACCTGAAGCGGCAGGGAGTGTTATTGTACTTGAGGCAATCCCTGAGACAATGGTAATCCTCGGCTTTGTGGTTGCAGCCATGATCGTAATCATGGTCAAGTAAGGCGGTTGTTATCCAGTATCGAACAGGGGTACTCGGATACGAGTCATCCGGACCCCGGGGACAATAAGGTCCCTGTTGTCATAAGGGTATGACAGCAGGCGGGGAGGAATTGGTCAAGCCCTATGAAATATGACCACCTGATCCAGGCAATCGAAGATGGCGCAGAGGAAAAACTACGGGACATCAGGGATAGCAGAGACCGTGAAATCCGGGACATCAGGGAATCCGCAGAAAAAGAGTCCGTTAAGTTACGTGAGGACCTGCTTGGTGAAACAAAACGAAGAATAGAAGTCGAGAATAAGAAACTGGTCTATTCGGCTCGTGAACAGTCAAAAGATAAGCTGGCACGGGCACGCCAGGAAGCCTGCCTTTCGGTTTTTCTGGAAGCTGAGGTACAGCTCTCGTCAATACGTTCAAGCCCTTCATATGAGGCATTTTTTGAGGCGGTGCTGTCCGAGGTAACTGAATCGCTGCATAGCGAAAAAATCAGCCTCCATATCGATAAAAAAGATGAGACTTTGTGCCGGCAGCTGGTCAAAATCATCGGAAAGGAAGTTGAGGTTATCACTGATCTTTCTACTGTGGGTGGACTCTCCGGCTCAACCCCGGATGGAAAGTTCGTGGTCCTGAATACGATTGAAGACCGCCTTGTCAGGGCAAAAGAACGTATGAATGTAGTCGTATTTTCGGGACTCTACGGTGACCGGGATGTACGTTGAGTATGTAAATGCACGTGTCCATGGCATGTCAAGCCGCCTGATCACTACTCACGGGTTCGAGCGGCTTATTGCCCAGCCATCTCTTGACGGTATCATAACGGAACTTGAAAAGACGCCCTATCGTGAAGAAATTGTTGAGGCACGTATACTGCATACGGGGATCAGTTGTATCGAATACGCCCTCCGGAAAAATCTAATGAAGACCTACCGGAAGATTCTTGCACTCGTAGAAGGGGAAAAATCTGCACGTTATATCACGATATTCTTAAAAAAATGGGATGTCCAGAATATAAAAACGATAATCAGGGGGAAAAATATCCAGGTGCCGAACGAGGTAATCTCCGGCTGTCTTATCCCTGCCGGCACAATGGATGAAACGACGCTGATTGAACTGGTGAAACAACCGGATGTCCGTGCCGTTGTAGACCTGATGGCAACCTGGGATATTGAGTACGCCATCCCCCTGACGCGATATATCGGTGAATTTTTTGAACAGAACAAGATAGGCACGCTGGAGTATGCACTGGACGAGTACTATTTCGAGTCATCGTTAAAGGAATTAAATGGAAAGCGCCAGGATGACAGGGTCGTCCGTGACCTCATCAGGACTGAAATTGATACCAGGAATATCAAGACGGCATTGATGATGATCCGGGATTCGATCTCCCCAGATGATGCCGCATCGTTCCTCCTCAAAGGCGGAAAAGAGATCAATACCGGGGTAATTCTTGATATGATCCTGACAAAAAAAATACCGGATGCACTACGACTCCTTGAATCGACATCCTACCGTTTTCTTCAGACAGTTCCTGATATAGAAATTTCCGGTGGAAAGATCTCAGTATTAGAAAAAGAGCTTGACCGCTACCTAATCAGGAAAGGGATTGCGATGTTCCGTGGTGACCCGCTCTCGTTCACCATCGTGATTGGGTACTTATGGGCAAAATTAAATGAAATTACGAATATTCGGGTTATCTCCCGTTGCAGAGAGGCGGGAATGCCGGATGAACTGATGGAGTCTGAGATTTTCTATGTATAAATATGTGGTTGTCACGGACCCGGAGACTGCAGCAGGTTTTCGTCTTGCCGGTGTGGAGGTAATTGAGGTGTCCACCCCGGAGGAGGCAAAAAAAGTTATTCCTCCCCTCCTGAATGCTGATGATACCGGTATTATCGGGGTAAGTGAGGAGTTCATGTCAGTACTTGACCCCGAACTGCTGGCAACTATTGAAAAGACCTACAGGCCAATTATCATTTCGATCCCTGGCCGTATGAAAAAGGTGGCATCAGAAACTTATATCGAACGGCTCCTGCGACGGGCAATCGGGTACAACATTGTGGTGAGGCGATAAATATGATACAAGGAGTCATTTCAAGGATCTCTGGCCCGGTTATCCTCGCCGAACAGATGCGTGGGTCGAGGATGTATGATGTAGTCAGGGTCGGGGAAAAATCTCTGGCCGGAGAGGTCATCAGGCTGGACGGTGAAAACGCGGTTATCCAGGTCTACGAGGATACCTCGGGGTTAAAGGCCGGTGAGCCGGTAAAAAACACCGGGATCCCCCTTTCAGTGGAACTCGGCCCGGGCCTGATCTCATCGATTTACGATGGTGTCCAGCGTCCGCTATCGGTGCTTGCAGAACTTTCTGGGAGTTTTATTTCCCGCGGGATCTCGATCCCCGGTCTTGACAGGGCAAAAAAATGGGTGTTTGCCCCCCTGGTAAAGGTAGGAGACCAGGTCGTAGGGGGTGACATAATCGGGACTGTCCAGGAATTCCATATCGAACACCGTATCATGGTCCCCCCTGGGGATTCCGGTACAGTCCGTGAGATCCATGGAGGTAATTTCACCGTTGAGGAGACCGTGTGCACCCTCGATAATGGAAAGGAACTGCGGATGATGCAGACCTGGCCGGTGAGGAAAGAACGTCCCTCTAAAAAGAAACTTGATCCGGAAGTCCCGCTCCTGACGGGCCAACGGGTATTTGACAGTCTCTTTCCCCTGATGAAGGGTGGCACTGCCATGATCCCGGGTGGATTCGGGACCGGCAAGACGGTTTCAGAACAGACCCTCGCGAAATGGGCAGATGCCAGCGTCATCGTCTACATCGGTTGCGGGGAACGCGGGAATGAGATGACCGATGTGCTTACCGAATTCCCGGAACTGGTCGACCCGAGGACGGGTCTCCCCCTCATCCAGAGGACAATAATGGTCGCAAATACATCTAATATGCCGGTTGCCGCCCGTGAAGCTTCGATTTATACCGGTATTACCATGGGCGAGTATTACCGTGACATGGGGTACGATGTCGCCCTGATGGCGGACTCCACTTCCCGCTGGGGTGAGGCACTTCGCGAGGTATCAGGCCGGCTTGAAGAGATGCCCGGTGAGGAGGGGTATCCGGCGTATCTTGCCACACGACTCGCCGCATTTTATGAACGTGCAGGCCGGGTAATCTGTCTTGGGAACCGGGAAGATACCGGGTCAGTCACGATTGTCGGGGCGGTCTCACCTCCCGGTGGGGACTTTTCAGAACCGATTACCCAGAATACGCTCAGGATAGCAGGGACGTTCTGGGCCCTCGACACAAGCCTCGCCAACAGGCGGCACTTCCCGTCAGTCAACTGGATTAAAAGTTACTCACTGTACCTCGAGAGCCTGGAGGAATGGTATACGAAAAACATCGCACCTGACTGGATGGAAATACGAAACCAGACGATGTACCTCCTACAGAAAGAGATCGAACTGCTGGAGATTGTCCAGCTGGTAGGTCCCGATGCGCTTCCCGAGAGTGAGAAGCTGATCCTCGAGATAACAAGGATGATCCGGGAAGATTTCCTCCAGCAGAGTGCGTACAGCGATGTTGACTCCTATTGTCCGCTCGACAAACAGTACTGGATGCTCCGGGTAATCCACACGTTCCACAAAGAAGCATCGGTGAAGATGGGGCAGGGGGTTACCCTGAAACAGGTGATAGGGATCCCTGAACGGAGCGAGATCTCAAGAATGAAGGAGGCACCCGATTCTGTGCGGCTGCAGGGACTAACCGTTGCCATCACAGACCGGATGAAATTGCTTGAGGTGGAGAAGTAATGACCGGATTTGACCTCTCAACAAGGGAATACCGTTCAGTTTCCTATGTCTCCGGGCCATTGATATTTGTCGAAAACCCCCGGAATGTTGCATTCGGTGAGACTGCAGTTATTACCCTCCCATCGGGTGAGGAACGGTCAGGCCAGGTACTGGAAGTCTCACGTGAGCTTGCGGTAGTCCAGGTCTTTGAAGGAACCAGCGGGGTTGATAATTTAAGGACTGCCGTCCGCTTTACCGGGGAACTTCCCCAGATCAACGTGTCCCTTGATATGCTGGGCCGGGTCTTTTCCGGGGTAGGAAAACCAAGAGACGGGAAACCGGACATCATGGCAGACGAGACCGCGGATATCTCCGGTATACCCATCAACCCCTATTCACGGGATAAACCGGCGGATTTCATCCAGACGGGGATGTCAACGATAGACGGCCTTAACACGCTCGTCCGGGGCCAGAAATTACCGATCTTTTCCGGCTCAGGTCTTCCGGCAAACAAGCTGGCTGCACAGATTGCCCGGCAGGCAAAAGTCCTTGGGAGCCAGGAGCAGTTTGCCGTGATATTTACTGCGATGGGAATTACCCACAAAGAGGCATCGTTCTTCATGAAGGACTTTGAGAGGACCGGTGCACTCGAACGGGTGGTGTTCTTCCTCAACCTTGCAGATGACCCGACCATCGAGCGGATTGCCACGCCGCGGGTCGCCTTGTCAGTTGCCGAATACCTCGCGTACCAGCATAACCTCCATGTGCTGGTCATCCTCACTGACATGACCAATTATTGTGAGGCGCTCCGGGAGATTTCCACGGCTCGCGAGGAAGTGCCCGGCCGGCGTGGCTATCCCGGCTACATGTATACCGACCTGGCTTCCATCTACGAGCGGGCTGGAAGGATCAAGGGGAAATCCGGGTCGATTACCCAGTTACCCATCCTCACGATGCCAGACGATGATATTACCCACCCGGTCCCTGACCTCACCGGTTACATCACGGAAGGGCAGATTGTCCTTTCACGTGACCTGTTCAGGCGGGGTATCGATCCCCCGGTGGATGTCCTCCCCTGCCTCTCCCGCCTGATGAACCTCGGGATTGGGGTAGATAAAACAAGGGATGACCACCGGAATGTGGCCGACCAGCTCTATGCATCATATGCCTACGGCCGTGACCTGAGAAGACTCGTTGCGATTGTTGGTGAAGAGGCGCTGACGGACCTTGATCGGAAGTACCTGAAATTTGCCGACGATTTCGAACGAAAATTCATCTCGCAGGGTTCAGAAGAGCGGAGTATCCACCAGACGCTTGAAATTGGGTGGGAATTGTTTGCAAGTCTCCCGGAAGAGGAATTAAAACGCGTGAAACTTGACCATATCAGGAAATATCACCCGGCGCACCGGGCGGGATGATTCAATGGAGCAGGTAAACCCGACACGGATGGAACTCCTGAAAAAGAAGACCCAGATACGCCTGGCCGAGCAGGGGAAGGACCTGTTGAGGCAGAAGATGGATGCCCTGATCAACGAGTTCTTCAGGATTATGGGGACGGTATCACGTTCCCGTGACGAACTTGAGGCGATTGCAGAAACTGCCATGCGTTCGCTTGTAGTTGCACAGGCCGTGGATGATAGTATCGCGCTACGGTCCGCATCGTTTGCCACCAAGCGCCATATCACCCTGGATATTCATGGCCGGAATATCATGGGCGTACCGGTACCGGTCATTGAAAAGAAAAGCCAGGTATTAAGTGTCCTTGAACGGGGTTACAGTATCACCGGGGTATCCGGGCGGATTAATGAAGTAGCCGAGAAGTATGAACATGAACTGGACCTGATCACCGGCCTCGCAGAAACGGAGACGGCGCTCCGCCGTCTTGGGGAAGAGATCCAGATGAACCGGAGGCGGGTTAACGCGCTTGAACAGGTGCTTATCCCTGAATTGCAGAGACAGGCGAAATATATCCGGATCACAATCGATGAGCGTGAACGGGAGGACTTGTTTCGTCTTAAAAAAGTAAAAAAGATACTGGAAAGGAAGAAGAAAAGCCGGAAAAAAATGTGATCGCGGGTCCAGGGGGCCGTCCCGGATTATTACTATACTGCGGGTTTGCCTTTTCCTGTCAGGATTGCAGTTACATCGGTGACGGCCTTCGTATCAGTTGAGTCCTTACCCTTACTTACGTCCCCAATCTGAATAATGTGAAGGACATCCGTATACTTCAGCTGGGAAAACGCAATACTCTCCCATACCACGCTGTCAATGTACACCCAGCACTCCCCGAGCATCCGTTCGAGCACCTTAATATCACTTTCCGTAAACAACTTCCAGTCGTCTCCGATGCCATGGCGTATCTTTTTTATTGCAGTCTCAACGCCTTTCTCCCTATGGACCTGGAACAACATCCTGCCCACTTCAGTTTTAGTAACTTCCGGCATGCCAGTCATAACCTCCATAAAAAACAGGTATAAAGCGTGACTTAGTGAGATGTAGATTAATACTTTTGTATCCCTCCTGCCACTGAATCCAAAAAAAAGAACTGTCCTGATCAGTCCATTTATGTTAAGACTGGTGCCTTAGGTATTTCCTATCTAATCCTTTTGAAACCCCTAAATTTGTGACCTCCAATCTCAGTTTTGGACGACCCAAAAAAATTCAGGCCTATTCCAGCCCCGTTATTACAAAAATAACGGGGGTATCTTCACTGCACCACCATATGCTAACCCACTTTCTGCCAGTGCCCTGATTTTGAGTCCTTGAGGCTGCTATTTTCCCCCGTTTCTGGTAATAGGCAATTATCCGCCTTATTTTAAAATAACCCCGGAATCACCTTGTTTCCGTAGGATCCGGGTTCGTAATGGGTCGGGTTAACCGCACCTCGCCGATACCAGGCTTGTGAAATAACCGGATACATTACCTTTGACAACAACAGAAAATCGGTAATAAGAAAAGAGGAAAGGTGTGATCCCTTTGGAATTTCCTTTCCTATTTAGCGAGCGATTACATTACTTCTTACTTTTTGATGGTAGTATTATTGACAATCGCCTTTGCAGTTGCGGTCAGGTTGGCTACGGGGGTCTTGTTGGTGACATTTGCAACCGTGTTGTTGATGACGGTCTTTACAGTTGAAGTTAGATTGGCCACGGTAGAATTGGACGCTGTGGGTTTACATTCGCCGCGGAAGAGTGCCCATTCATCACATGAGGAACCGTTCGGGAAGGTGCACATGCCATATTCATTTCCTGCTGCGTCCTTCTTGATCTCAGTCTTTCCTCCGACCTGGCCACAGTATACTGAGGCGGGGTTGGCAAGTCCTGTGCCATTCTGGACTGGTGCCGCAGTTGTTACCACAACTTTTGCGGTTGTGACGGGTGTCGTTACGGTTGTTGCAGGGGTCGTTACAGGCGGGTTCTGTGTACATCCGGCGGTCATCATGACCACCGCAATAACGAGAACCAGTAAAAGTGATGATATTTTCATCAAGCTCATTTAAATTTCTCCGGCTCATACTTGAGCGGGAAAGTTATTTATGCGCTACGGTTTAATCCGGGAGAACCATATGTCTGATCGTCAATCCAAGAAATTTATACCCTTTTCCTTTGATAGAAAGTTGATGACTTTTAATGAACTATATATCTTTTTCCAATCCGAAGACCTGTTAGGGATCTGTGAAGGAACAATACAAAGGTCCGCGGACTTATTGGTCGCACAATAAATCTTGCCCAGTGTCCCTGGGAATGGGATCGTC
>JBAXMF010000076.1:0-8800 GCA_037134435.1 Methanomicrobiales archaeon
TGTAATGCAGGTAGAGGAAGATTTCGTTCATGAGTTCTCATCATTTAAGAATTATGTTGATGTAATTCCTTATAATTTTTATGAACATTCGTCGGGTAAGGTGAGTTTTCCCTGGATTTCAAAAATCAATTCCCCTGATATTCTTTTTTCAAGTATACACCTCTCCCGGGAATGGAAATCGGGCTCACGCCTTCCCATAGGGGCACCAGTGCTGGGTTGCTGTCAGCACCGCAATTCCTGACGTGGAGGGCCCGATAAGGTAGTATTTTTGAACCGGCAGATCACCCATGTTCAGAAAATCATCGCCAGACAGTAGTCCCTCACAAGTAATAAGGACAATATCAGCCTTTTCAATACTGTCTGCAAGGTCCGTGCCGAATGCTCTCTTAAGAACAGCCCAGTCCCCCAGAAGATGCACCTTTCGTCCCCCCAGTTTTTCCCTTAACCCCTTTATGCATGGCTGGTGGCTTCCGGAAGCGCATGCATGATTGACCCGGTTAATGCAGAGAAATCCAGTCAGGGCATTGATTATCGCGCAGGCTGCGGCCCTTACCCCTGGTTTTTCGAATGTTGCCCCGAACATAAACGATAGTTTCGTTGTCGCCCGTGTCGGTTCACTGGTGACAAATTCTGCCGATTTTCCACCGAATGTTGCCACCATGCATACGCCGTGTTCATACGGGCATTTCGTACTGTCAGGATCGACACGGAGGTTAACAACCCCGTCTTCACAACCTGAACCCTGAACTCGTTCTTCCAGGAGATGGACCGATTCTTCAATAATACCCATTGTTACATCACCTTCTAACCAATTCGGCCGGTTTTTTCATCGTCCGGCAACCCGGGCTCAAATAGTATCACTCTTGCAGGGGAGCCATCCAGTCCACGAAGACGCAGGGGCAGGGCAATCATCTGGTAATCCCCTTCGGGGACCAGTTCCAGGTCAAGAAACTCTATCACCACGATCCCCTTACCCAGAAGCTCACGGTGTACCTCACCGGTACCATGAAATTTTTCAATAGACGGGGAGTCGATTCCGACAGCAATTATACCCCTTGACGAGATTGTTTTCGCCGCTGATATACCAAGGCCGATGTATCCAGGATCGAACTGCCCACAAAATTTACACCCGGTTTTTAAAAATATCCGCTTGATACCGTCTATCCTACCATTCAAATCCTCCCCGGAGATTTCCCCTGGCACACCGGAGAGGTCAAGCACCCTGCACGGCCCGATCAGCGCAGCAACAGGTATCCTGTCAACACTCTCATCGTTTTTCAGGTAGTGGGATGGTGCATCGATATGTGTCCCGGAGTGTGTACTCATCCGAAGCCCCGTCAGAAGGTATTGCCCGCAATCCTCCGGAAAAAACCGGGGTTCGATATCCCCGGGATACACCGGGGTCTCTTCAGATAATTCATGGGTCACATCATAGAACATACTCATTTTCTCATTCCTGCCAGCCATGGCGACCTAAGAGGGGTACAAACACCACGCCACCAAACGTTTCGCGGCTGATCTGGTCACCCTGCTTTCTAATCCGGACAAGCTGCTGCAGGTCTCTTGAACCAACGGGTGCGACCAGCCTCCCCTTTTCTGCCAGTTGATCAATAAGCGGTGCAGGGATATCCGGTGATGCAGCAGTGATAATAATCCCGTCATACGGGGCACCCGGGGCATAACCCAGGGTACCATCTTCCACCACGACTTCTACGTTGAAAATTGCAAGGCCTTGCATCAGATCCTTTGCGTTCGATGCAATTTCCGGCAGCCGTTCGATGGTTACCACACTCCGGGCAAGCCTTGAAAGGATGGCCGCCTGGTAACCGCTCCCGGCCCCTATCTCAAGCACCGTATCATCGGGTTTTAATTCGAGAAGAGAGGTCATCAGCCCGACAATGTAGGGCTGGGATATTGTCTGTCCACAACCGATAGGTAGAGGCCGGTCATGGTATGCGGCAGCCTGAAACTCAGGCGGGATGAACCGGTGCCGGGGTATTTCCTGCATCACATCGAGTACCCGCCGATCATCAACACCCCGTGCTTCGACCTGGTCCCTGACCATGCACCGTCGTTCTTCAGTCCGCGAGTCCTCCGGCATCGTTCTGTCCTCGTCCTCCTCATCCCGCCGGAGTTCAGAACCCTGCCTTTTCAGCGACATCGATGGCCGCATCGATCTGTTTCTGGAGTGCATCAGGAAGACCGGCAATCTTGACATCAAGGAAACCCCTGATGATGGTTGCAGTCGCTGACTCCTCATCAAGTCCTCTTGACATCAGGTACTCGATCTCGTCCCTTGCAATTTTTCCCACCGCTGCCTCATGAGAGAGCTCTGTCCCGACGACGTTCCCCTCTATTTCAGGGATTGCATAAATAATTCCGTCTTTCAGGATCAGCCCTTTGCATTCGAGGTGACCCCTGGTCCCCTCTGTCTTCCCGAGGATGTGCCCGCGGGAGATAATCGTTCCACCCTTGGTAATCGCCCGGGTGACCAGTTCAGCACTTGCACCTTTCGCACCAAGGATTGCACGGGAGCCGAGGTCAAGGTGTGACCCCGGCGTCGCGATGACAACGCTGCTGAATCTCGCCACTGAATTCTCCCCGACCAAGTGAGCGGTAGGGTACATCTGGACTTTGTGGACGGGTTTCATGCAGACAAAATTCGATAAGAATACCCCGTTTTCCTCAATTTTTGCTGCGCTCCGTGGATATACATCGATATCTTCACCCCATGTATGGATCATGGTAAAACTGATCTTGGCGTTTTTACCCACGTAAAATTCGCTTATACCATAATGTGCCCCGCCTTTCCCTACATGCTGGCCACTTGCGCAGCCGGAGACGATATGGAGTTCGGACCCTTCCTCAGCAATGACAATATTATGGACGTGCTGGATTTTTTCGCGGCCGAGATAAAGACACGCCTGAACCGGCAGGATATTGCTGCTGCCCTTACGGGCGATTATCGCATAGCCTTTCTGATCAACGGCCTCATCAACATACCTCGTATATTCGTCTTTATCCTTCGGGACGAGGTTCCACATGTAGTCCTTGATCCAGTCGTACTTTTTCAGGGCATTACCGATGGACAGGACTTCAATACCCTCTTCATTGCAACTTTCCTGCACAACGTCCTGGTTCATCTGGATATAACTGCCACACCGGTTACCCATGTGAAGGTCAATTCCTGACTGGGCCAGACGTTCCCTGTCTTCCGCTGAAAGACCAAGGTCTCTCCCTAGTTCTGCCGGCATTCGAGACACTCCTTGTAACCACGTGCTTTGATATCTTTTAGGATCTCTCTCGGGTTACCATGGCACCGGATCTCCCCGTCACACATGACATGGCCCTTATCAGCGTCGAGATAATCAAGGATATACCCGGTATGGGTGATGACGAGCCCACTCTTTTTCCGCTTCATCAGGTGAGCGTCCTTCTCCAGCAGGTTCCCGATAGCAGCCCCAATCAGGGAGATATTTTCCAAGTCAACACCGCTCTCTGGTTCATCGAGCATGACGAAGTCGGGTCTCTGCACCATCAGTTGCAGAACCTCGCTCCGCTTGATCTCCCCACCGGAAAAACCCTTATTAATATCCCGCTCCAGGAACCGGTCCATATGCATACGTTTCGCATACTCAGCAACCTCTTCGGTTTTATTCCCAGACGTTGCAACAAGTAGTTTCCCAAGTTTCAGGCCAGATATCGTCGGAGGTCTCTGGAACATCATGCCAATGCCAAGTTTTGCCCGTTCGTGGATTGGCAGGTGGGTAATATCCATATCTTTGAATGATATCCTCCCCCGTGTGACCGTGTAGTTTGCAAATCCCATTATTGTCATGAGCAATGTACTCTTACCAGAGCCGTTCGGCCCCATGAGCACATGAGTCTCACCTTCCTTTATCCGGAGGTCTACATCATGGAGGACTTCCCGGTCACCTACCCTCACATGGAGGTCTTCAATATCCAACATAGTCAAGTCAGATAGAATGTATGGCAACCGAACCATTAAACGCTTTTCAAAGAGCTAGTTCCTATGATTTTATCCTGAATATTAGTCTGGGGAATCCAGTGTAACAAGGGAATTGCTTCCTTTTTCCCAACCTCATTATGCAGGTAATTCCACCACGCTCAGATAGGAAGAGAGAATTTAACCGTGACACGCATTTTTATAGGATAAATGGCCCATGAGAGCTTGACGCAAGATTACAGTCATCCTGCAATATTCCCGGAGAACCTGCCGAATAGGTTATGAAACTTTTTTTATCCAGATTCGATACCATCCAGGGCTCTTTCAATGGCGGATGGACGACTTCACTTGTGACGATGGGCCCGGAGAGATGTAATAATATCGATCTTTAAGAAGAATACGGCGAATGCACCCAGATCAGGATACATAACACGGAAACGGTACCCCACCAGTTCATCCTAAAATCAGGCTCCGATGAATAATACATTTGTGAGTGGAACAATGGAACCCCCGGATTCTACCGGGAGCACGATTACATTTCGCAGGCAGAGAAAGTTCGGACGATCATAGAATTGTATCGATCTCCGCAATCGAACCGATAACAATCGTGGGTGCCGGGGATGCCACGGCAAGTGCATTAATGCTGAATTTTCCGGTTTTAACTAATATGCCCTGCATTCCGGCTTTCATTGCACCACCGGTGTCGGTCACCACGTCGTCCCCGATCATTACTACATCACCAGGCATTAGTCCCATCTCCCGGAGTACCATCCCGAAAAAATCCGGTGAAGGTTTGCCCACCAGGATCGCATTTTTTCCCGTGGCATATTCAATCCCACAGATAAACGGACCAGCTGACAACATCAACCCGTCACCTCCCATCCAGTACCGGTCTTTCTCAAGAGCGATTATTCCAGCCCCCCCCTGTACCAACCGGAATACATGGTTCATCGTTTCGTAGTTAAAATTATCCCCGGCATCACCAACAATAACCCAGTCTGCCCCGGTGTCCCGGTGAAAGAGTCCTGCTGCTTCAAATTCTAAATGGAGGTCCCGGGTCGTGAGAAAATGGCACCGGTTCAGCCCGGTTCCCCTGATGTAGTTAATTGCTGCAATGGACGGTGTAAAGATCTCATCTTTACCAATATCAAATCCCAGTCCCTTGAGACGGGCCTCAATTGCAACCCTGCTTTTCCTGGTGCTATTCGAAACGAACCGGATAATATACCCCTGTTCTTTCAGGTACCGGACGGCACCGGGTGCCCCGGGTATTGAATCGTCACCCGTATAGAGCACCCCGTCAAGGTCAAGTAGTACACCCTTCACGTTCATACGGTTGACCCCGCAAGGAAACCATCAACAATTGAACGGCAGATTTGGTTACTATCACGGATAAAGTGGGAAGTCTGTAACATGATTGTATCCCGTTCTTTTCGCCCGGCGGAGGTTAACCAGTTATGAATGATCCCTTCTGTAACTTCAGGATGGAACTGGACACCAATTGCAGAGCCTACGGTAAACATCTGGTTTTGCACACAGTCACCCCGGTATTCCAGTACGGCTCCATCAGGGAGGTCAAGGCACTCACCATGCCACTGAAACACGACAGGGCTATTTCCAGGCATCTCTGGGTAGTGAGGCATATTTTCCCAAATTTTGCACCATCCCCTCTCTTCCTTGCAGGGATACACTTTTTTCCCAAGCGCAGAAGCAATAAGCTGGGCACCGAGACAGATGCCGAGAACCGGGATTTCGGACTTGATTGCCTCACGGATTAGTTGTTTTTCCTGGAGAAGCCAGGGGTATTCCTTCTCGTCGTTCACACTCATCTGCCCACCCAGGAATACCATGTGGGTGGCATCATTACTTGCTGACACCTCGCCTGTGTTAAATAGAGGAATCAGTCTGAATTCTTTGTCACGTTCTCTGAGCAACTCCAAAATATATCCTGGTGGCTCACCGTCCCCATGCTGGTATAGTGCAATCATTACCGCAAAATACTTTTACGCCACATCCTTTAATGCTATTTTTCTCCGGTTACTTTTTTTCGAAATTCAATCGGGGAACACCAATGCACGAAAACATCTGCTTTGCGATAATACCAAATATCAGCCTGAAATGCAAAATATTGGATGAATATTGGTTCGTATTTTGGGACCTTTCACTTTCACCCCACGCGGCATACCTTTGATAAGAGAGAGGTATATGTTCAACCAGCATGATCTCCAACTCATCCTATGATGCAGTCAGCAGGCAATGGCGATCAAAGATAGATGAGTCACAAGATTTCAGGGTCGTGAGGAACGATTCGGTATTCAGGGCAGGTTTTTTCAGGCCTTCTGTTTTTGAGTCTGAATACCGGAAAGCACGGGATTTAAAGACCTTTTTCATGAGAACACATGCAGGGATGGCTGTTGAGGAGGTTTTTAATGGCAGGTCAATATACACCCCGGAAGGGGAATGCTTCGAGATTAGCACGCCAACCGACATCCGTGTACCCAGCCCGGACCCTGAACGGATAAAAAACAGGATTCTTGAGGACCTTACACTCGTCCGGGGTATAGGCCCGGTCACTGCAGCAGAATTGCGAAGGAAAGGGCATAGGACAGTAGAAGACCTTGTCATTCACCGGCGTTTCCATGATGGGGCGAAGGAATGTATCAACCGGGTCCTTGACGGTAAACCGGGCGAAATTGTATCGTTCATTGAACATCGGCATTCTCCGTCCCATCCGTTAGCAATCCTTGCATCGGGATTGTTCGAACATGATACCTATCTCTTCCTCGACCTGGAAACCATGGGATTTTTCTCAAGACCGGTCATCCTTTTTGGGATTGCCTCAATAGAGGACGAGCGTGTTGTTGTACGCCAGTTCCTGGTACGTGGTATGGAGGAAGAATTACCGGCCCTGTACCAGACCCTTCGGCACCTGCAGGAAAAACCGGTCGTCGTTTCATATAACGGGAAAACGTTTGATATTCCTTACCTTATCTCAAGATCAGCATTTTACGGGGATATGATGGATAAACCGTGCCACCATATCGACCTGCTCCACGCATCCCGGCGTAGTGCAGGACACCAGTTACAGGACTGCAGGCTCAGTACCATTGAACAACATCTCCTGGGTACCAGAAGACCCCTTGACCTCCCCGGAAGTATGGTACCTGAATTTTACGAGACCTACCTTCAATCGGGAAACCCGGGGCCACTTGTGCCGATCGTTGAACATAACCTGGAAGACGTTGCCAGTCTCGCAAAATTGCTGTCCCTGTTTTTTGAGGGGCCAACATGACAGTGGCCGATGTAATTTCGAAGTTCAGAAACGACCCCGAATACTGTAGACAAACGGCATATATCGAGACCATCACGGCCAGGGATGCAATACATGGCACATTAACAAAACCCCTGCCCCGACCGCTGGAGACATTCATCTCTAATCGCGGGTTATCCCTCTACACCCACCAGTGCGATGCGATCGAGTCCATTCGTGATGGGAAGGACATTATCCTTACCACCGCCACGGCTTCCGGGAAGACACTTGCCTTCACTCTTCCCATTATCGAACGTCTTTTCAACGACCCGAATGCCACAGCACTTTACCTGTACCCCACCAAGGCCCTTTGCCATGACCAGCTGAAGACGTTGCTGGATATTGAGAGACTCACGGGGATCTCTTTAAACCCCGCAATATATGACGGGGACACCCCGGCCGGGCAAAGACCGCTCATCCGATCAGGGTCCCGGATTGTTCTCTCCAATCCCTACGAACTTCATAATATCCTCCCCTGGCACCACCAGTGGTCAGGTTTTTTAAAAAATCTCGACGCGGTAGTAATCGATGAGGCCCACCAGTACCGCGGTGTGTTCGGCTCAAACATGGCATTTGTTATCCGTCGCCTCCGGAGGATCTGTTCGCACTATGGGAATGATCCCCTGATGGTCCTTTCATCGGCAACAATCGCAAATCCAGAGGAGTTTGCGAGTCGACTCACTGGAAAGCCAGTCACCTGCATCTCATCTGACGGCTCCCCACGCGGGACGAAAAACTTTGTCATTTATAACCCCTTCCCGGATGGCGATATGTCAGGAACGACGTTTCGTGAAAGTGGGAAACTACTACGAATGTGCATGAACCATGACCTCCGGATGCTCTGTTTTACGGGTTCACGAAAACTTACCGAGCTCATCACCCTGCAGGTACGAGATGACCTTATCCGTAAAGACAACGCAGACCCGACCCTTGTCTCCGCATACCGGGCAGGGTACCTACCGGAAGAGCGGAGAGAGATTGAAGACCGGATGAAACGTGGTCTTTTGCGGGGTATTGTCTCAACCAATGCCCTCGAGGTCGGCATTGATGTTGGCTGCCTCGACGGTGTCATCATGACAGGGTTTCCCGGCACCATCATGTCAACCTGGCAACAGGCAGGCAGGGCAGGGAGGACCACTGCAGATTCACTCGCTATCCTCGTCGCACACGCGGACCCGCTCGACCAGTATTTTATGCACCACCCTGAACAATTTTTCCGGTCCCACCACGAACATGCAATAATAGACCTTAATAATCCTTACATCATTTCAGGCCAGGTGCTCTGTGCAGCGGCAGAACTACCAGTAACAACAGGTAATGATGACCGCTTTTTTGGAAAAGACCTGGAGCGGGTCCTTTCATCACTCGCGGGGGAGCACCTGTTAAGCGAGACACGGAGAGGGTATGTCTATTCAGGAAGCCGTAGACCGGTAGAATTAGCCAATCTTTCAGCGATCTCTTCGATCACTTTCAAGGTCATGTGCAATGGGAAGACACTCGAGACGATGGACCAGTCACAGGCC
>JBAXMF010000077.1:0-8758 GCA_037134435.1 Methanomicrobiales archaeon
CACGATGTCCTCAACCAGATATCGGTCCTCGTCATGACATTGGAATTAATAGAAGAGAGCGTCCAGGATGCGGGTATCCTCGACTTCGTCAAAAAGGCAGAAGGTGCAACCGAACGGATCACCCGGCAGATCGAATTTACCCGGGAATACCAGGACATCGGTGTCCTGAAACCCCAATGGCAGAATGTATCAGATATTATCGTTAATGCTAAGGAACAGCTGACGACATGCCCGTTTGACATCCGTGTTGATCTCGGCGCTGTTGAGATCTATGCAGATCCACTCCTCCCAAAGGTCTTTTATAATCTGTTGGAAAATGCAGTTCGGTACGGGGAGCATGTCAGTACCGTCTGCTTTTCGAGCCGGGAATCAGTTCAGGGGTTGACACTGGTCTGCGAGGACAACGGGGCCGGTGTCGATGCAGAGTCAAAAAAGCACCTGTTCCAGCAGGGCTTCGGGAAGCACACCGGTTTCGGGTTGTATCTCATGCGGGAGATCCTCGGTATCACCGATATCACTATCAAGGAGACCGGTGAGCCGGGTAATGGAGCACGGTTCGAGATGACGGTGCCGGAAGGTATGTGGCGTATTGCGGGGAAATAATACATAATGGCAGCGCCACTCCGTGTCCTCTATGTCGATGACGAACCAGGTCTTCTTAACATAGGCAAACGGTTCCTTGAGAGAGAGGGGGAGTTTGCGGTTGATACGCTCACTTCCGCCATCGAGGCACTGGCTCATTTGAACAGCGAGGGATATGATGCCATTGTATCCGATTACCAGATGCCGGAGATGGACGGGATTACCTTCCTCAAGCAGCTCAAAGCCTCGGGGAATACCGCACCGTTCATCATCTTCACAGGAAAGGGACGTGAAGAGGTGGTCATTGAAGCGCTCAACGAAGGCGCTGATTTTTATCTCCAGAAAGGCGGAGAGCCAAAGGCACAGTATGCGGAACTTGCAAATAAGATCCGTTACGCTGTAACGCGGAAGCAGGTGGAAGAAGAGCTCTCCGAATCACAAAAGAGGACCGCAGACATTATAGAATTTCTTCCTGATGCGACATTTGCCATTTCTAATGAGGGGGTAGTGATTGCATGGAACCGTGCGATGGAAGCCATGACGGGTGTAGTAAAAAGTGAGGTCCTCAATAAAGGAAACTATGAGTACTCCCTTCCATTTTATCGGGAACGCAGACCACTCCTCGTTGATCTGGTCCTGAACCCCCTTGAAACTACAGCGGAAAAGTATCCGTTCATCCGAAAAGACGGGGACAAGTTCATCTCTGAAATCCTCATCCCCCATTTTCACGATGGAAAGGGGGCATATCTCTGGTTCACCGCATCGCCGTTGTATGATTCGCAGGGGAACCTCTCCGGCGCTATTGAATCCATACGGGATATCACTGAACAGAAACATGCTGAAGGGGAATTGCGGAGGAAAAACGAGGAACTTAATGCCTCGTATGAGCAGATCGCAGCCAGTGAAGAGACACTCCGTACCAACCTGTCTGAACTGACCCGGCAGGAACAGACCCTGAAGGAGAGGGAAACGCAACTCGACGCGATGGCCACCAACATCCCGGGAGTAGTCTACCGGTTCTATGTGAACCCGGACGGGACAACGGGGTTTAATTATATCAGCGAGCGCAGCCGGCAGGTCCTTGGCATTGAGAACGACCCGGCCACGTTTTTTGACAGGGTTGCTGATGGGATCGTCCCGGAAGACAGGGGACGGTTCATTAGTTCGGTCCAGCATGCCATCAGTACAAAGAGTCTTTGGGAATTTGACGGCGGATATGTCAGGCCATCAGGGAAAAAGATCTGGATGAGTGCCGTATCCAGCCCGGTAATCGAAGACGACCGGCTCATTTTTGACGGGGTTATTTTTGATAATACCGGGCGGAAACGAGCGGAGGAAGCGCTGCGGGAAAGTGAGCAGCGTCATCGCTCAATTGTAGAGGCGCTACCCGGCTTCCTCTTTCATTTTTCAGCCGATGGCCACTTTATTGACTGCCAGGTCGATAAACATGAACTATTACTGCTCCAGCCTGGTGAGGTTATCGGCAAACAAATAGCGGAAATCCTGCCGCCGGACCTGGCAGAGCTGACAAAAAGAAAATTGAAGGAAACCCTTCGTAGCGGACAACTGCAAATATACGAGTACTCCCTGATAGTGCATGAGCAGAAATGCATTTTTGAAGCCCGCATGATACCGGGCGGGGCTGACACCGTATGGGCTTTCGTTCATGATATCACAGGACGAAAACAGGCGGATGCATCCCTGGTGCAAAGTGAAGAGCAGTCCCGTATGCTCCTGTCACAGTTGCCTGATATTGTCATGGTGCACCAGGACGGCATCATGGTATATGCAAACCAGACGGCAGTAGATAAAACAGGTTTCTCCCGGGAAGAACTCATCGGGTCGCGGGTATTCGATCATGTTGCGCCTGGCTACCGCGAAATTATCGCCCGGAATATGACACGCCGGGCCGCCGGTGAACAGGTGGGTGATTACGAGGTCGATATGGTGGATAAATCCGGCACCATGCGCCATGTCATTGTCCGGACATCCCCTATTGTGTTCAACCAGGTCCCGTCTGTCGTGATGATCCTCATTGATATCACCGAACGCAACCAGGCTGAATTGGCCCTCAAAGAATCAGAGAACCTGTACCGGACGATTTTTGAAACGACCGGGGCTGCTACGATCATTATAGACAATGATACGAAGATTACCATGGCAAACGCGGGGTTTGCTACACTATCGGGCTTTTCCATTGATGAACTGGAGGGAAAGAAGAGCTGGACTGAGTTTGTGGTGCCTGAAGACCTCGAACAGATGAAACAGTACCACCAGGACCGCAGGAATGACCCGGCCGGTGAAGCACGGGTCTATGAGTTCAGGTTTATCAACCGCAACGGTGAGATTCGGCATTGCATCAATAACGTAAGCGTGATTCCCGGGACAACCGGGAGTGTTGCATCTGTTGTCGATATAACCGATCGGAAACTATCGGAGGAGGCGCTCCGGGATAGCGAGAAAAAGTACCGGGATATTTTTGAAAATTCCGTGATGGGATTATATAAGACTGCACCTGGCGGCCGGCTGATCAACGCCAACGATACGTTTGCCCGCATGTACGGATATTCCAGTGCTGACGAAATTCTAAAATCCGGCTTGAACGCGGTGCAATTATATGCTAACCCGGAAGACCGGAACGAAGTGGTACATCATCTTGCGGAAACGGGGGTGGTGGAGAACTATGAAACTCTAAACCTTAAACGGGACGGGACCGTTTTCTGGGCCTCGATAATTGCCCGGGCTATCCGGGATACTGATGGGACCGTCCTCTTTTATGAAGGCTCATGCATTGACATTACCGGGCGCAAACGGGCGGATGAGTTGTTGCGGGAGAGCGAAGAAAAGTATCGGCTGATTTTTGAGGATTCGCCCCTGGGGCATTTATCCTTTGATGAGAATGGGGTTATTACTGCATGCAACAACAAGTTCATCCAGATTATCGGGTCTTCCCGGGAGGCGCTCATCGGGCTTGACATGCTCAGCCTGCCCGATAAAAAAATAGTCTCAGCTGTTCAGACTGCACTGGCTGGGAACAATGGGCTCTATGAAGGGGTCTATACATCCGTAACCGGAAAAAAGGTTACGCCGGTGAGGGGTCTTTTTGCACCGGTTAACGTCGGAGGCGGACGCATTCATGGCGGCGTGGGAATTTTTGAAGACATTACCGAGCGTAAAATGGCGGAGGATGAGCTACAACGCCATTCTGAGACACTGTCAATTCTAAATAGTATCATTTCTACTGCGAACCAGGCCGAGGACCTTCCCCGGCTCCTCGATAGTATCCTTTCGGAATCACTGCGCATGCTGGACTTCGACGCCGGAGGGATCTACCTCGTGGACCGTTCAACCCGTACCGCAACTATTGTCCAGTCTGTAAATCTTCCTCCTGAATTCCTTGCCGAGACTCAGACGATACCCATCGATAACGAACCATATGATACGTTGTTTATTCAAAACGAACCGATCATCACCGAAAATTATGAAACTATTGCTCCCGGCCATGCGAAGGAGTTTGGGTTTGGCTCGATAGCCAGTATCCCGTTACTCTCGAAAGGGGCTGCAATCGGGGCACTGAATATTGCAAGCCAGAGACGGCATACAATTTCTGAAGTGGAAAAACAAGTGCTCCTTTCAATTGGCAGGGAGCTTGGCAGTACGATTGAGAGGATGGCCTCAGAAGAGGAAGTTAAGAAGGCTAACAAAAATATAGAGACCCTTTTTGACTCGATCGATGAGATGGTCTTTGTAATGGACATGCAGGGAAACATCATCCGGGTAAATGGTACCGTTTCAAAACGCCTCTCGTATGCACCGGGAGAACTCACCGGGACAAATGTCCTGCTGTTGCATGTACCCGAACGACGCGACGAAGCACTCCGGATTGTACAGGGGATGATTGCCGGGACCATCGATTCCTGCCCGGTGCCTGTCGTTGCAAAGGACGGTACACGCATAGAAGTCGAAACAAAGGTCACCCGCGGGTCCTGGAATAACCAGGAAGTACTTATCGGGGTGACCAGGGATGTCACGGAGCGCAGGCAGGCTGAGGAGGCCCTGCGGCTGAGTGAAAAGAAATACCGGTCGATATTCGATAATTTCCCCGACCTCTATTACCAGACTGACCTTAACGGGATTATTACCCGTCTCTCCCCCTCTGTTACAGGACTTTCCGGGTGGTTACCCGAAGAACTGATCGGGCATCCGACAACTGAATTATACCCATTCCCACAGGAGAGGACCCGCCTGGTTGAAACACTCCTGCGCACGGGTGAGATTAAAAATTACGAAATTACGCTCCTGCAAAAAGACGGACAATATCTTATGGCATCAGTCAATGGCCACCTGCTGTACGATGAGGCAGGAACGCCATCGGCTATTGAAGGGACGATCCGTGATATCACCGAACGCAGACAGGCAGGAGAAAAAATACAGCAACAATTGCAGTTCCTGGAACAGCTGATTGACACCATCCCGAACCCGATTTTTTTCAAACAGGTGAATGGCGTTTACCAGGGCTGCAACCTGGCTTTTTGTGAATATACCGGGCTTGATAAGAAAGATATCATCGGGAAAACTGCCCGCCAGATTTACCCGGCAGACCTCGCTGATATTTACGAGAAGAATGATCAACGGGTCTTTGATTCTCCCGATGTCCGGATGTACGAAACATTGTTCCTTAACGCGAAAAAAGAGGCAAGGAATGTTATTATTTACAAAAACACGTTTACCCATCTTGACGGTTCTGTCGCCGGGCTGCTTGGGGTTATTGTAGATATTACCGAACGCAAAGCAGCAGAAGACGCACTCCGGGAGAGCGAGAACCTGTTTGCTTTGTTCATGGACTATATCCCGGTCATTGTCTTTGTAAAAGATAATGAAAGCAGGACCCTGTTTGTTAACAAGTATATGGATAACGCCGTGGGTGCTTCGAAGTGGATTGGAAAAACTGTTCTCGATTTTATACCAGGTGAATTTGGGAAAAAAATGGTAGCTGATGATATGTTGGCGATGACGCTTGGCTATCAGAAAATTGAAGAATGCATTCATCACCTCGACGGGAAATTGCACTATTACGAAACACAGAAGTTTATTATACCCAGGTCCGGTAAAGAACCACTCCTGGGAGGTATTTCATTAGACATTACCGAACGCAACTATGCAGAGGAGGCGTTACGCCAGGCGAACAGGAAACTCACCCTTCTCTCCGGTATTACTCGTCACGATATCAACAACCAGCTTACGGTACTGATGGGATTTCTTTCATTACTGGAAAAGAAACAGCCCGATCCAACGTTTAACGAGTATTTCCTGAAGGTTGCAAACGCTGCCGAACGGATATCAGCCATGATCCGGTTCACCGAGGAATATGAGTGCATCGGTGTCCACGCTCCCACATGGCAGGACTGCCGTACACTCGTGGATACTGCGGCAAAAGAAGGACCGCTTGGAAAGGTTATGGTGAAGGACGATCTCCCTGCCGGTGCGGAAGTGTTCGCCGATCCGTTGATTGTCAAGGTCTTTTACAACCTGATGGACAACGCGGTCCGATATGGGGGGAATATCACGACTATCCAGTTTTCTGCCCTGGAATCAGGAGATAGCCATGTGATCGTGTGCGAAGACGATGGTATTGGCATCCCTCCCAAAGAGAAGGAGAAAATCTTTAATCCCGGCTTTGGGAAGAACACCGGGCTTGGCTTAGCCTTATCAAGGGAAATTCTCAACCTTACTGATATCACGATCACCGAGACCGGGGAGCCGGGCAAAGGAGCAAGGTTTGAGATGGTCGTGCCGAAGGGGATGTGGCGGATGACAGGGAATGATACATAATGGCAGATACATTCCGGGTGCTGTATGCCGATGATGAACCAGATCTTCTCAACATCGGCAAGCTGTTCCTTGAGCGGTCCGGGGATTTTTCTGTTGCAACTGTTGGTTCGGCATCCGCCGCCTTAGAACTCCTCAAAAAAGAACAATTCGACGCCATCATATCAGATTACCAGATGCCAGGGATGGATGGCATCCAGTTCCTTATCGAGGTGCGGAAGAAATACGGGTCGGTCCCATTCATCCTGTTCACCGGTAAAGGCAGGGAAGAAGTAGTTATCAAAGCATTAAACGAAGGGGCGGATTTCTATCTCCAGAAGGGTGGCGACCCCGGGGCACAGTTTGCTGAACTTATCAACAAAGTCAGGTATGCAGTTCAACGACGAAGGTATGAACAAAAAGTAAACGAGGCGGGGGAAAAATATAAAGCATTTATTTCCGTTTCAAACACCGGTGCCTGGGAATACCATGATGATACCGGTTTCCTGTGGTGCAGTCCTGAATATCTTTCGATGCTTGGGCGGAATGCCAGCCAGTTTGATTTTTCAGGTAAAGCGAACCTCCAGGAAACATGGACCGACCAGCTTCATCCAGAAGACCGGGAGCGGGCAGACCGGCATTTTAAGGAGTATCTTCTGAATGGTTCTGTGGGAATGTACGAGAACCATTTCCGCATGCGGCATTCCGACGGGCACTGGGTGTGGATATGGTCGCGTGGCAGCACACTCCGTGACAACAAGGGGGATCTGACCAGTAAGACCGTCGGTACTCATATCGACATTACCGAATCCAGGCTGGCAGAAGAAGCCATAAGAAAAAACAACGAGCGCCTTCGCATGGCGCAGGAAGTCGGGAAGACCGGCAGCTGGGAACTGGACCTTGCAACCGGCAGGGTATGGGCATCGGAAGAGGGATTCCGGATATTTGCGGCTCCCCGACCTGCGGACGGCATTATTTCCCTGGAGGAGATTGAAAATAGGATCCCTGATCGGGAGCGGATTCACCGTGCATTGACCGATCTTGTCGAAAAAGGGACGGAGTACAATCTTGAATATGCCATCGTACCTGACGATAATTCCGGCCAGAAGACCGTCCATTCGGTAGCGAGAATACTGATCGATACTGAAAAAAAGCCTGCCATGATCGCCGGGGTCATCCAGGACATCACCGGCAGGAAGAGGTCCGAGGAGCAGGTACTGCTTGCCGGGGAAGAATGGGAACGTACATTCAACGCCGTTCCGGACCTGGTATCTATTCTCGATACTGAGCACACGATCCGAAGAGTGAACAAGGCTATGGCCGCGAAACTGGGTGTAACCCCGGACGAAGCGGTTGGCCTGACCTGCTATCAATGCGTCCACGGTACACACAGCCCGCCTGATTTCTGCCCGCACGCGATGTTAATAAAAGACCAGCAGGAACACGCGGTGGAAATTTACGAGGAACGCCTTGGTGGCCACTTCCTCGTCACCTGCACACCGTTGTGGGACAAGGATGGGAAGTTGCTCGGCAGCGTCCACATCGCCCGTAACATTACAGACCGGAAAAGGGCGGAGGAAGCGCTGTTGCGTTTGAGCCAGTTCCATGAAAGTGTCATTACCAATGCACAGGTCTGGCTGAGCGTTCTTTCCGATAAAGGGACCATCCTCATGTGGAATACTGCTGCAGAGGAAATAAGCGGATATCGTGCCGGGGAAGTCATCGGCAAAAATGAAGTCTGGAAGATGCTCTACCCGGATAAAGAGTACCGTAAACAGATCACCGATACCATAACCCGGATCATCCGCGATCAAAACTACCTGGAAAATTTCGAGACAATGATCCTCTCAAAGTCGGGGACAAAGAAGGTGATATCCTGGAATACAAGGGGGATCCCCGATATTACAGGAACGGTATCTGATTTTATTGCCATCGGGGTGGACGTAACTGACCGGGTAAGGGCAGATGAGGCGCTGAAAACAAGCCAGTTGCAGCTGGCAGAAGCGATGGACCTGGCACACCTGGTAAACTGGGAATTTGATGTTGCCACGGGTATTTTTACCTTTAATGACCGGTTCTACGCTCTTTATGGTACCACTACGGAGCAGGAAGGCGGCAACCAGATGCCGGCAGACGTGTATGCCCGGCAATTTGTTCACCCGGATGATCAGTATTTAGTGGCCGATGAAGTGAACAAGGCAATAAATGCAACAGATCCGGCATTTGTATCCGAGGTTGAGCACCGGATAATCCGCCGGGATGGAGAGGTCCGGCATATTGTCGTGCGTTTCGGGATTACGAAAGACGCGGCAGGCAGAACGGTTACAACCCACGGGGCCAACCAGGATATCACCGAGCTAAAGCGGAT
>JBAXMF010000078.1:0-8641 GCA_037134435.1 Methanomicrobiales archaeon
GATACCCGGTATAATGCCAAATGCGGCTGTGGTTGCACCGGGCACTGGGAAGCGTATGCATCAGGCCGGCACATCCCAGAATTTTTCTCACGCTGGTGTCTGGAACACCGCATTAAGATTGCCGGGGACTGGGCCAGTTCTCCTTCCGGAATTTTTGATGCAATAAGGGCGGGTCACCCCGGGCTCGAAGGTTTTATGGAAGAATTTGGCAGGATAAATGCCCGGGGTATATCAGATGTCATTGTTGCGTACGATCCATCGCGCATTATCCTTGACGGGAGTGTAATCGGAAATAATAGCGACCTGTTACTCCCCCTGATTCAAACCTTTGTTGACCGGTTCCTACCGTTACCGGAGATCAGGATGAGCCGGCTCAAAGGTCTTGCGCCCCTGCTTGGTGCATCGGTGATAGCCCGCGGCTATGATACGGCTGCCGGTTCTCTTCTGGCAGGGGTGGAGTGAAGACTGCAGGAAAGCAAACTCCGGAAACCGGAATACCTGGGGCCTTGACCCAGTGGGATAGGCTGGGGCGGGAGAAACAACCGAATTGAAAGAAAATTATTTTAACGGTCCTCTCTCAATAGAGAATAGAATGAAAACTCTTCACCGGTCAAAAAAATCGAAAATGCTCGGAGGTGTCTGTGGCGGAGTTGGGGAATATCTCGATATCGACCCCAACATCATCCGGATTGTGCTGGTCATTGTTCTGGCATTCGGTATTGTCACGTTATTCTGGCCGTTATTTTGCGTTGTTGTGTATTTGGCCGCCTGGATTTTATTACCTGAAGAGATGGAAGTGGCGCCCCTGGCGGAATCACCATCTTCCTGACCTGTATTAAACAGTGCCGGGAACTCACTGCCGGGACTCAATTAATATTTTCGTCCTGCCACGTAGTCTTTCGCTCCTGTTCCCGAATGGTCCTGCACCGACGTAAATAGGTCTCTCCCCAAATCCATGGTTTATAGTTGTCACACATTTCCGGTTTTGCCATGTGGATTGAGCAGAGATATCGTGTTTTCGATACCCTTGAAAGAAATGGGCAGGCGCTCACGAGGGTACCTGTATCAGGGTCCCTCATCTCTACCGTAATGATATCCCCCAATTCATCAACCTTCAATTCAGAGCATTTCTTCCAGGTCCCGTTTTTAAAGCAGGCAGAAAAATGTCGGAGTATATCCAGCCGGTCATTGGTAAGCCATTGGTAGACATTCTCTATCGTCGGTGATATAGAATCACCAAACACCTTGCAGCAGGTACCGCACTGGTCACAATCAATCCCGGCACGATTATCAGTCATTTGTACCAACTATTTTGACCTGATACACGATAAAAGCCGACTAAATTTTGAATCATCCCGGGAGAATCTTTGACTCTTGTCATCGGTTCCCTGGTGATCCTGCCTGGAGTGGTGTGTTATTACTACCAGGACCTCAATGTCATAATCAATAAACCCGACCGATATTGACACGAGGGGCAGGAATTTTACTCGGAATTATTTGGCTCCGTTTGTTTGGACGTTGTTTGTTCCATATTTGGGGTGAAGGTGCCAATCGTCCAGGCAGTGCGGCTTAAATTGGTTATCAAAGATGACACGAATTTTTGTGATGGAAATGGTGAATCTATAAACGCCGGGTGCGAAAAAAATGGGATCATATCTTCATTCCCGTTGCAACGTGGCCGTCTGGCTTCATGCGAGTTTATTTAACCATGGTTGTGGATCAGGCGTTCACAGATCCGGGAGGCTGTAATCCATGCATATGTCTTTCCGTATTCGGAAACACTCGAGTACCACAAGACCGGGAGAGTGTACCAGAGCAGGGCTAGCAGGTACTGCTCCGGGTCGTCATCAAGTATCGTGACCAGGTTGGCGTAGTACCTGAGTTTTCGGATGACACGAAACGCCTTTTCCCTGTCTAGGGGTAGATCCTGGACTGGTATACCAGGTATATCACTGAGGCCACTGAATGCGATAAAGCATTGGTCCCACGCCGCCGTCCTGCACACCTCGTCGTCAGATGAAAATGACAGCATTTCTGTCCTGATAACGGTCTCCATTTTTGCGATATCGCGGAGGTTGTGGGAGATTCGCGTATCTGCAAAATCGATCAGCCACATATGCCCGTCCTGGTCAAGCAGGACGTTTTTCAGGTTTAGGTCACCATGTTGCGGGGCATTATACGCCGGACGTGTGGCAGTTATTTTCGTCGGCAGGATATGTTCAATGAAGTAGAGTGGGTTTGCAGATTGTCCAAGATTGTATGGAAGGGTTATTTTTGGATCTGATGTAGTGGCCCCGAAATGAGACTGGGCATATTCCCTGGATTTTTCATACAATGGTGGCTTCTCGTATTCCTTGTACAGCGCCAGTTCACGTCGGACCGGTTGACCATACCAGGTGTTCAGCACAATACGAAAAAGGTGGTCAAAGGCGGCCTCTACTTTTTCTAAAGAATTTCCCTGGTAATAATCTTCAAGTGAGATAAGCGAACTGGATGGGCCGCCGAGTCCGACAAAATTGTACAGTATCCCCCCGGATTCCCCGACTTTTCGCTGCTGGATCAGCCGTGTGGAACTGTTGAGGATGTATCGTTCCACGTAATCGGTATACCCCCTAACTTCGTCAGAGATCATGGACCACGGTCCGAGTTTCATCACGAATGGCATTTGTTTCCGGTCTGCCCGGTCTATGACACTGGCCCGGAATACAAGGGAGCCACTAAATCCCCCTGAAATCCGGGAAAGAAATACTTTTTTACTCCCCTGGTGGAGTTGACGCGTGATCGTTTCGTACTGATCAGTCCACTCCGGGCATGGTCCTTCAAATTCGATAGCAGGGCCATCATCACAACGAAGGTTATCAATATAGGAAACCCCGATAAGTGCTCTCCTGATAGCTGTCGCAGCAGTGAGCCGGTACATCCCGGTCATCTCACCGTCAATTTCGATTGTCCCTATTGCCCTGTCAATATCGGCATCGGGAACCCAATTTACAGGTTTAAATGAGACGCCAAGGGTATGTGAGAGAAGGGCCTGTCCATCTGTGGGAAAGGTCTCGGGAAAAAGAGGTGAGATGATCTCCCGGCCAGGTCCGGTTTCTACTGAGCGGTCAATGAGGACGCCGAAACTGACGAAGGTCCCTTCTCCTTTGAGATCTACCATGGACTTTCTGAACCATTCGGTATCGTTATCTTTTGACCCGATCGGTTCCCGGTTTTTCGGTCGGTTCGCTTCAACGGGTGCTTTTTTAAGTGAAAGTGTTTCAATGCAGCTGGCCTGGGCAAGAATTCTGACAGCCAGTACCCCGTTGTAACGCGGTCCCCGATTTTTAGCACGGGCACAGAGGGCAGCATGAATTTCCCCGAGCGTGATCTCCCCATCTGGATCAGTACCTGGCTCAACCAGGAGGACTTCATGGACATCTCCTTCAAGTACAAATGAACAGGCAGAAAATACGCCGGGGATTTCCGGTATTCCCCCTGGATCCTGTTGCCTTGATGGTATACTATTACCCGAAAGGACGTAATCGGCGGTACCCTCGCCGGGTGGTGCCCATGCAATCATTCTTCCAGCTGCGACCAGATCTCCGGTGACACTAAACGATTCACCAGGTGAAGGCCCGAAAGCACCAATACCGATGGCATAGTCACCCTGCTTGAATTGTGGGGGCAGGAGGTCTTCTGTTTTCAGGCCCGCTAACTGGGCATCTTTCCAGGGGCCAAAACAAATAAGCCCTGCCTTGCTATCTGAAACCGGGTGATACCTGATGACCATAGAATTGTGTAGTGATACCGGGAGGATTTTCCATTCTGATGGTACTGGTCCTTCCAACGATCGGTTCTGGAAGGACTGGATGGCATGTTCGACCGTAGCGGATTGAAGGAATATCCGGGTGAACCCTGATATTTCAAGTACCTTTTGTGAGAACTCTCCCGTCCCGGCAAGTATGATCTGCCCATTTTTCCTTTTCCTTATTTTATATGCTGCATGGAGTGCGCGGATGCCACCGCTGGAGAGGTACGGGACAGAACTCATATCAATGATCAGGTAGTTCTCATCATCCGTTGTGATACGGTCAATATATGGCGTGAGGAGAAGGGCCCCCTCTGCATCCAACCTGCCTTTCAGTGTGAGGACCGTGCATCCTTCCCGTTTATGAACCGTAATTTCCATGATCCCTTACAACCCGTATAAGACAATCCGTAACTTGTTATCAGGATTAACCAGGTGAATAGTATGGATCTGGAATTCTATCGGAATAGATGTTTTGGAATGAATTTGGTTGATGATGCCCAGATACTCAAAAAAAAGACCGGCAGTTATAACGTGAAGGCCAAAACCGCGGCTGTCACACTTCGTTGTGACTAGAAATTCGGCATAACCCGGAGTATCAGATCCTATCGTCCAGATTCTTTCTGATCTTAAATGAACATACCTTCACTACAGTCACCAATCCTTCAAGTCTACGATATTGAGGTGCCGTTACTGGCATGGGTGACCGGGTCTTGTCCCAACGAATTTTCAATTTCATCCCGGTGCATGTGTTCACGGCCAAATTGTTCCGCTATGAATTACGAACTCGTAGTATCCACGAAAAAGGTGAGATGAAATTAAAATACCAATCGGGTTTTCAGTTGGGGATAGTTGCCCGAATTATGATAAGCTACCTAATTGGATTCCGATATCAGGCAATACTACATAAAATCCATAGTTATAGGACCTGACCTTGGTATGTGTGTAAAACCAGTTAATATCCCGAAAAATAATAAAAAAGGGTTCGGGGGCCTTTAATTTTTCCGCCGCAGAACGATTCCAATGACAACAATACCTATTCCGAGAACGAACGAAATGATTGAAAGCGGGGCCTTTGTCGTAGCTGGAATTGCCGCGGTACCGGCAACCTCCGTGGTCAATGGATTTGTGGGGTGCGCGGTGGCTACCACGGTCGTAACCGGTTTCGATTCCTTAATTTGCGAAGCATTTGCAACAGCGATAGTCGCCTGGATGCCGTTTTGCGTGGAGGTCGAAATCGTTGAACCGGAAACCGCGGGAAGCAGTTGGACCCCGGTTTTCGAAAATATATCGTCAACACCAACAGTATTGAAGGCAGTGGAGAGAGCAACTGCGGCCGCATTATCATTCACACTCCCGGTACCTGTGAAATTAAAGATCACCGCTCCGGTGTTTGTGTTCACGACTTCTCCAGAATAACCCCTGGAATTGATATTGAATTTGCTATCCGACCCGGGGTGCTGGATAAAAATATAGTAGTACGCTGGTGGAAATTCAGCGGTATCGATAGTCTTTGAATAGAAACCTGTTCCATTGACTGGCACATTTGTAATATTTACATAATTGCCTGCGAAAATCCACATACTAATCCCGGGTGTTAAATTTCCACCTTTCGCCGTGCCACTAATAACAACCGTATCCCCGACATTTGGGGTCGAAGGAGATACCGACACGGTGATCGACGGTTTATTCAGATCGGTTGCGGCATTTGTTTCTGCGGTAACCGGGGCCATCAGTAGTACTCCTGCGATTATTATGAGGCAGATGAGAAATCGTATGTTGTGAATTTTCATAATCAATATTATAGGGGAGAGATGAAAAAAGCATCATTCTTCTGAGTCTCCACGTTGTACCCATGAGGATAACTGGAAAGAGTATAATCTCGTCGTTTACCACGTTGTTTCGAAATGACATTGCGGTGAAACAACCGTAACTTTCCGATTTTGTGACCTTGTTCAATCCTGCAAATGAGGTAAAACACTGAGAGCAGTTACCTGTTGAGGGATCCGGGCCTTAAGTCCTATGTCCAACGGTAATCTTCCAGCCGTCTGTTTCAACCAGTCCTTCGCAGGACTAAATAAACACACCCGCGAGCTGTGCAAACTGCTTCAGATTTTCTCGAAGTGCGAGATCCAGGGTTTTTCCGTTTACTTACCAAGGCGTCATAACACGTGGGTTCGGGACGAATTGTTGTTGAGTGGTGATCCCTTCCGGATCGTAGTCAGGAACAATAAAGGTCTCTGGTGTTACCAATTACAGGTTCATCAAAAGAATAAATTGCCAAACGTTGCGTGGAATCGAAAAACAAAAATAATTACCGTTATTGCCTGGAAGACTCTGAAAGTACGATAATGGCCTCCAGCTGTCAATCGACCGGTTCAAAACCCCGTGAGAACCCTCGTTTATAATCATCTTCATGATTTTTCAACCACGCCGCCGCCTTTTGGTAACCCCTGTCCTCTGCCATTTTTATAATTTTCTGGAAATCAAGGGTGTAATGTACTTCCCGGTTGAGGGGGACGAGCTCATCATAGACCTTTCTCGGAACTTTTATCTTCTCAATCATATCAATTCCAGTTATTAGACCATAATAGTTTAAGATCTTATGGTATAGATCTGCCGGCAGTTCCACTAAACGGAGGTTGATCTGCCTTTGTTGCACAGCACTTCAACTGAAACGAATGGTATTGTCAGATTGGAAATAATTTAATAAATCTCTCGTTAATGCATCAATCCTCTATGGTTGTGATGTTCAGCAGAGGGTGAAAAGAATACAACGGTGTTGGAACTCGATTATCCGCGAACGATGATTACCCTAAAATCAAAAGTTATTGCAGGTTTGTTTGTACTGTCTGATAAGGGATTTTAATTCCCGGGTGGCTTTTGCAATATCATCAGAACTGATAACTGCGGATACCACGGCAATACCGTCGGCCCCTGATGCGAGTACCTCCCTGACATTTTCTTTTCGTATGCCCCCGATGCCGATTACCGGAATTGAAATGTTTTGTTTAATTGCGGTAATGAGGGGGGTCCCATGTCCCGGACCGGCATCCGGCTTTGTTCCAGTTCCAAACACCGGGCTGAGTGCGACATAATCGGCCCCGCCTGCTTCAGCATGAATGGCCTCCACAACCGATCCGACCGATATCCCAAGGATAAAATCTTCCGGTGCCAACTGACGTGCCTCATATAATGGCAGGTCATTCTGTCCCAGGTGCACCCCGTCTGCACCGGATGCCAGGGCAATATCGATCCTGTCATTTACGATGAACAAAGTCCCGGCAATGCGGGTGATATCCCTGATCTCGCAAGCTGCAATGAATAGTTCTCGCCCCGTCATTTCTTTATCGCGGAGCTGAATAACGTCTGCCCCCCCTGAAACGGCCTCTTTTGCGATCTGTTTATGCGTCAGCCCTTCCCTGAGTTTTCCATCAGTAACCACGTACAGGTCGTATGGCATTTTTTCAGAGTTCCCTGATCTTTGCATCGGTTCCGAGTTCCGCAGGGGTAAGGTGCGACAATTGATCAAATAATGCGCTTTTAAAAGTGCCCGGCCCGGAAGTACCGGCTGCTGCCCTTTCACCTGCAATCCCGAATGCCGCAAGTGCTGCTGCGGATGCTTCTGCCGTATTTCGCGAAACTGCTACAAATGAAGCGATAACAGAGGTAGCCATGCAACCGGTCCCGGATATCCTGCCCATCATCGGGTGACCGTTCTCAATGGTAATAATCTGGCGACCGTTACTCACAATGTCTGTAGCACCAGTCATTATGATGGTAATTCCAGATTCATGGGCGAAATTTTGAGCAATACTTGGGAGGTTACCATTCACGTCACCAGAATCAACTCCCCTGACATGTGCATCAGCACCAGCTAGCACACCGATTTCACCTGCATTCCCTTTCATCACGGATATTTGCAATTCTTCAATCAGACGTTGCACGAAATTGGTCCTGTAACGGGTAGCTCCAGCTCCGACGGGGTCTACGATTACCGGGATGTTAAGGTTATTTGCGGCATGACCTGCAAGCAGCATGGATGCAGCCTGGGATGAATCAAGAGTCCCGATATTCAGTACAAGGGCGCCTGCATGTCCTACCATCTCTTCCACTTCTTCCAGGGCATGAGACATTACCGGGGATGCACCAATGCAAAGGGTAATGTTGGCGCAGTCATTCACGGTGACGTAATTGGTTATGTGGTGAATAAGTGGCTTATTTTGCCGTATTAATCCGAGCATGGCTGAAAGTTTCATGGAACATCACTGTTGTCTTCTCTGGAAATGATATCTTTGATATCTATTCAGTAATTCTCTTATTCCAGGTGACTATTGAATATTCTGCATGATCATGCCAATAATAAAAAAAAATTCGTATGGTGCCCGGGGATTTTAAGGCGGCTCGCCGCATTGTCTGCAGATCCGCGCCTCTCTAAAGACCTGATTTTCTGCGCGAAGTGAATGCGGATTTGAAGCAGTGGGTCCTGGATAATCGACGCACAAGGATAGGTTGAACATGGTTCACTCTCCTACGTTCAGTTTAGGCATGTATATGTCAATAGAAATTATTTTGTGTATCTCGGTTCTCCTCCATGACCAAAGTCTCTGAAAAATAGGGTATGTTGTTCTGTTTGCCTGGCTATTCGCACTATCATAGCACCCGTGGGGGTAATGCCTCTCATGTAGCAACTCAGTACCCGCAGAACAAACGACCGTCAGCAATCGAAAAATACCCCTGAAAATCGCTTTCACAAGATACCTTATGAAAAACGAGTTATTTTAGGTTAAATTATTGTAACTGTTCAGCATCGAAGCTATATTTTTAATCCACTCAATTTATGTTGCGTAA
>JBAXMF010000079.1:0-8628 GCA_037134435.1 Methanomicrobiales archaeon
ATTCATCGTGTCAAGGAACCGGGGGGAAAGGTAGTGGGGGACGTGGGTCTGATCTATCTGCTTTCCGATGAGGTCCTGTTTTTTCAGGTGAAAAATCTGTAAAAACTGGTCATTGACATAGCTGATGGTATGTTCACTGTCAAGTACCAGGATGAGCTCCGATGAGAGGCTCATTAAGTTGGATACGGGGACCCTCTGGGTCAGTGAAAATACTTTGGCACGGCCGTACGACTTCATATCGGCCTGCCCGGAGATCAGGAGTGTATTCAAATATTTAGCGGTGGAGGTCCTGTTTAAGGGCAAAATACGGGATATCTCTTCGATTGTCATTCCCCGGGGACGATCTTTTAAGATATCCCGTATACGAGCTACTTCATTATCCATCGGAATCACTATTCAGGCACCTGCATAAATTTCTGGTATAAAGCTTTATCGGCTTACATTGATAGTTGGTATTATTACCATAATATAGGTTGTTCCATTCTCTACCGAATGCTTTAGTAGTCTCCCTCCGATATCTTAATGGGGAGAATTCGCATTAGGGGGCTCTGAATGAAAGCTGAAATGGATATATCTGCACAATCGGGATCTTCTCCAACGATTGGTCTGTTCGCTACAGAACGTGGCATCCGGACTGTTGAGTCACCGGTCCGTGTAGAGATCCTATCGGTGCTCCGGGGCAGGGAGTTGTCGTTCCAGGAGATTGTCAAGGCTACACAAAAAGCCAAGTCTACCATCTCATCTCACCTGGGCGCACTATTGAAAGAGGGAATTATTGGTGAGAAACCAGACCTCGCGGATTCGAGGAGGAAATTTTTTTACATCCGGTCCCGTTTTCTCGGGGAGATTTCCCCGGATGTACCATGCAACGATGAGGGGTCGGGGCAGATGGTGGCCGCATTCCTCGAGGGCAGCGACCCATCAACCTTTTACAAGTTGATGTTACGGACAATCAGGGTCTCCCTGATGTCAAAAGGGATCAATATCGACCCGATTCTCAGGGAAGCCGGGTTTCGCATGGGGCTGGGGTTGTATGCCGCAATTGCAAGTCCTGACCTTTCCGCACTGATTGTTAAAACGGCGAATTTCTGGAAAGAGCATCACCTGGGCCAGATAGTAGTGGAGAATTATTCCCCTGTGACACTCATTGTATACGATTGTTTTGAGTGCGATGACCTGCCCCACCTGGGACGGCCGGCATGTGCATTTGACGCGGGCGTTCTCGAAGCAATTTTTTCCCAGCATTTTGGGGTAGATCACATGACAACGGAGCTCCGCTGTTATGCGATGGGTGATGATCACTGCAAATTTGTCATCCGTCCTGTTAGCGATCCAAAATAACTATTTTCATCAAACTCCTGGATTTCACGACGGTCTGGTTCTCTCTCTATCGAGGGATCAATTCGGTGACTAAGGGCCTGAACTTGTGCTACAATAGGGTACAACATACTACACTTTTGGCATGTGGTATATTGTGTCACAACATGGTGATATGTAATCAACCTCTTTTTTAACAACCAAAATTAAAGAAAAGCCAATTCAATCTGGTCCCTCTCTGATAAAAATTCAGCCATATTCCAGGCCCGTTATTCCAAAAATAAGCGGGGTATTACCAGTGCGCCACCCTTTGCTACCTCCCTTCCTGCAAGTGCCAGGATTGTTGGTCCTTACTGCCTGTATTTCCGGTGGTTTCCATAAATATATGATTATCGGCCATATTTTAAAATAACACTGGTATCACTCTTGTTTATCTGGATCCGGGCCTGCAACGGGCCTGGTTCACTGCACCTGGCCGTCACCCGAGACGTGGTATGGCCTGAAAACGGGTGCATCCAACAACCGTGAATTTCGACCGCGTATCCTTCTTTCAAAGGTTTATAGAATTTATCGGACCTCTATCAATACCGGGTCATCGGAAGGTGATTTCCGGGCTCCGACAGGGGCATGCACCTCTTTTTCGCCAGGGGTGCGGGGTCCACATTATATATAGGACTAAGTGGAACACAATGTAGGAGTTTTGTAGGCGTTGGTCGAGACACCGAATGATACCATCCGTGTCAGGGTTGGTGAAGAACTGAAGCAGAAGATCCAGGGCCTCGTGGATAGCGGTGAGTACGAAGATATCAGCGCATTTGTCAGGGAAGCTATCCGGGAACACCTGGTCCCCACGAGGGGGATCGAGCGGACAAAGCGTCATATCATCCACCTCGTGGAAAATGATCTCGATATCCAGGAAGCACTTGGCCTTGCAAAAGGGTACCGGTAAAAATGCAGAGCTTGAACGAAATCCGGGGTCGTCGTCCTGGGATTTACTGCGTACCCTGGCGTATCCCCGAATGAGGTCATGAGGCCAATCCTTGAGCGGGAATGTGGCGGGGGCTGATTTTCCCAGGTATCCATTGGAACCTCACCAACCCCTGCGGTGAGGGTCTCACCCTTTTTTCCGAATATTTGCAAAATCGTTTCCGGGATGGGCCGGCCCGACTCCGGGGCCGGAAATTCCAATGACCCCCCAACATTAGCGACATTGGGTCGCCTGGCCCAGGTGGGATCAACGGTATAGCGCACCGACCTGAATAGTGATAGTACGGTGATAAACGACGGTTCAACGTAGGATGTAAAAACTGGACAGAAAAGGCAGTCAGTCGATTGCGGCTACTGCAAAAACGGTTACCCCGCAGAAGACGGTGTGTCCGCAAAGCTCAGCCGGGGCGGTTTGCGATTGTTCGTACAACCGATATAATTGCAAGGATTTTTCAGGGCATGATGCACTTGAGTTGGTAAAATCAGATCATATGCTACCGCAAGATCGATACGCCAAAGTTGCCACACCCTGATAATTATGCATCAGAATTGATTGAGAGATTGGATAAATTAAAGAAAAAAAGAGACTGATGAAACGAGAGTGTGAACACGTCACCCGAAACCCGCCTTCCTACTTTCCACCGGGACACGGAGTAAATACGGTGGCATTTAATACTCCGCGGTTTTTCACTCTATAAAGGAGACCGCGATGCCCGAGAGTGCCAGTATTACAAAGATCGATGAAGAAATGGACTCGTTAAACACCAGGAAGTTTTATTTCCTGCTCATCTTTGTCTCCATAGTCGGGGTAATCGGCGCCATCCTGATGATCGCCTTCTTTTTCCTTGAGGATGCAATCACCGGGTTCCTGTGGAACGGGATTCCCGTGTACTCACTGTCTCCGGTCTTTAATCCCTGGATACTCGTGATCTGTGTGACCGGCGGGCTTGGTGCCGGGTTGATACGGCATTATTTTCATGGCGAGATCGCTATCATGGCAGAGGACCTTCTCGAGTTTACCGAGAAAGGCAGGTTTGACCTGAAACGGGGGATTGAACTCTTTCTCCGGGGACTGGTCTCCCTTGTCTGCGGGGCTCCCCTCGGTCCGGAGGGACCACTTACCGTCTCTACTGGTGCAGTCGGTACCGCAATTGCCGAGAGAGCCCGTATGCCTCCCCCGGTTGTCACCCTGTCATCGCTCTCCGCCATCAGCGGGTTCTTCGGTGCATTCCTGACCTCACCGTTCGCCGGCCCTCTCATTTTCATCGAGACCACCCTCGAGAAAGGCGTCATGACCTGGAAGGCGGTCCTCCCGTCCATTGTTGCGGCCACGGCAGGATTTGCAGCCTACTTCCTGCTTTCCGGCACATTCCTCGGCAACGTGTTTACGCTGCCTGCCTACCCGGAGTTCCGGAACATCGACCTGCTCTATGCAGTCGGTCTTGGCGTGCTTGGCGGTGCCTGCGGAATATTTTTCATCCTCATGTACAAGAAAATGAGGGGCATATTCGAACCGCTTGAGCACCGGCCGGTACTACTCGGCCTGCTTGGAGGTCTTGGGTTAGGGGTTGCCGGGATGCTCCTGCCCCTTGCCCTTTTTATGGGTAACGAGCAGCTCCAGGTACTCATTACTAACTACCTCGAAGTGAGCATCATCCTGCTCTTCGTCCTGGTCATAGTAAAAATCCTGCTTATAACCTTCTCATTCTCCACTGGTTTTGCGGGTGGATACATCTTCCCGAGCTTCTTTATCGGGGGTACGGTCGGTATCCTGGTATTCCGGCTCTTTCCCTTCATCCCCCTGGCGGTCTGCCTCGTCTGCGTCATTGCCGGTATCAGTGTCGCACTACTCCGGAGTCCTATTGCCATTGCCCTGATCATCGCCATCGTTTTTGAGAATGCACTCGTCCCTGCAATGGCCATCGCACTGGTGATGGGTTTTATCGTGAGCTACCGGTATTCCCTCCCGTACACGAGAAAGGGCAAGCCCCAGGAGAAATGATTTCCCATCCTTAATTTCCTGATTGTGTACCAGGATGGCGAATAGCCCGGGCAGAGGACCTGGCTGGGATATTGGGGTATAACCGGAGTACTGGAAAATTTTGACCCGATCAAAGATATCCCAAACCGTGTTTACCTCTCTTTCCTTTTTCAGTACCGATTCCACACAGGAATCTATAGGCAGGATATTTGCGCATATCCGGCTTTACAAGGGATGAGCTTCATTTGGTTATGCAACAGCAAAAAGCCCTGATTTTTTCCCTGGATTACAGTCAATAACTCAATAAATATCTATTTTCTCTCAAATTAACCAAAAGGGGGTTTCTATGTGTTGAGCGATCTTACACCACCACCAATATTTTATCATATCATACGTATAGTTCCCCATCAGTGTACAGGATCAATTGAGTCAGCTTCGGTTCCTGGTATACCTGGAGAATCTTTCATGTCAACGGTTGAGGAAAACATGCGTCTCATGCAGACGCTGGACGATGCCTGGAATTCCCAGGACTGGGAAACGTTTAATAAGCGCCATGCCGCCGAAGTCGATGTATTCTGGCCTGGGCAGGAAGACCCGACACATAGCAGGCATAATCACAAGGAAGAGGCAATAGCGTTCTTTAAAATATTCCCCGACAACAACGTCGGAAACCGGCCTTACAAGATATTCTTCGGCCAGGGAGATTACACATGTTCGGTTGCCGATTTCACCGGTACTTTCAAGGGCCCCATGACCACTCCGGACGGCAAGGTGATCCCGCCGAATGGTAAGAAATTTAAGGTAGAGTTCTGCACAGTTGCCCATTGGAAAAATGGTGAGATTATCGAGGAAAAACTTTTCTATGACAAGATTTCCCTGATGCAGCAGATCGGCTTGATGTAATGATCTCTATCAACCGCACAGCTATTTTTTGGAACTGACAGTTAAAAATGAAAGATGGGCGAGGAAGTTATTATGACGGGAAATAACAAGAACCCCACCAATGGTAAGGGCAATTCCATGAAGATCACGGTCAGCAAAGACGGCCCCTTCATCGTATCCGGCGGGGTCCCACTCATTCAGGAGGAAATTTGTGATGATGAGGAGGGTTACTGCCGGAACTGGCGGGAGGTAAAGAAGTTTCCTGTCCAGGAGCAGTATGCACTTTGCCGGTGTGGACATTCAAAGAACAAGCCATTCTGCGATGGAACGCATGCAACTATCCATTTTGAAGGTACCGAGACTGCAGGAAACGAGTCATATCTCCGTCACCCGGAGATTATCAGGGGACCCGAACTGGAACTGGCAGATTACGAAGGTCTCTGTGTCCATGCACGATTCTGCATGCGGGCAGGTGGGATCTGGAATCTCACGGAACAGTCGGATATACCGGATGCAAAGAATACCGCAATAGAAGAGGCATGCAACTGCCCGTCCGGCCGGCTTGTGATCCGGGACCGGAAGACCGGTGAGACAATCGAACCGGATCTTGAAAAATCCATCGTTGTCATTGAATATCCTGCACGCGGTGAGCATGGACCTCTATGGATACGAGGTGGAATTCCGGTCGTTTCTGCGGACGGGAAAGAATATACCATCAGAAACCGGCTCACGCTCTGCCGGTGCGGGAAATCATGGAATAAACCGTTCTGCGATGGTAGTCACGTTGAACGGTAATACGGTATATTTTAGTCCTCCTGCCCTCAGCTCCATGATTTCGCCGGGCGAAATTCTTTCGCGAAGCCGAACGGTCGTGGACATGAGGCACTGGTGGTGTGGCCCCACCCTTTAGGCTTGGTAAAGGAGCGGGGTTTGCCCGACCGTCTGGGGATCACCGGTCCCTAAAGAGGTTATGACGTCGTTAAAAACACATGGCTTTCAATTTCGCGTTTACCTTCACCGAGAATTTACAGGATAACGGGTTCTCTGTAAACTGGCTTGGTGTTAATTCAACAAAAGAAACACTTTTCCCAACTTAGCCCAAAAATCGGGGAAAAACTTCCAAAATACGCCCTAATTACAGAACCCCCTACTTTCATACAGATATCCCTCCACAACCCAACCATACATTTTCCGCTCCTGTTCGTTTAAATCGCCCGCATTTGCCCCGATAGGGTTTGGCTCAGAATAAGGCTATTTTGGGGAATTCGTCAGATTACGGCTATATCCGGACTTTTATTAGATTTTATTCCATTCCCGGGTCCCTCAAACATCCCCGTTTTCGTTCCGGAATGGTGTTTTTCCCTGATTTTTGCATCTCGCTAAAACAATGAATCATCAAGTCGGATGCCTGCGAGATGGGCAGGCGATAATTGGGATCAACGTCACGAAGTCCTGACCATCCGTATCATCCCTGAATAATATGAAGAATCAGTGTATGAAGTGAACAGAGATGTCCCAGAACGTAAAGAAGTGGATTGAGGGAACGGCGGAAGGGAGATGATACCCGGTTTAATATATTTTTAAGATGCAGATCGATCTGGAGTCTATGCATTCACGTTCTGTATTAATTTTTTCTCGTTCATGGAAACAACAATATCTGATTGAACAGAGCTAATAGATCGGACATTCTTTCATGACCATACCGACACCACTAAACATCGATGAAATCGCTGATTAATTGGATATTGATGGATTATCAGAGAACACCTATTTAGAAATCAAAAAAGCGGCAGGACGGGATGGTCGGGGTCAACTGCCCGAATCTTTTTTTTCTACCTATAGTGCATTTGCCAATACTCAGGGAGGGATTGTCCTTCTCGGATTTGAACAGGTCAATGAAGGAGATTTCAATCTTATTGGGATTAAGGATCCAGATCGGGTTATCGATCAGCTATGGAGCAACTTAAACAATCGGGAAAAAGTAAATATCAACATTCTTACGAACGCAGTGGTATCTGTCGTTACGCACGATGGACTACAATTCATTAAAATAGTCGTGCCAGAAGCAAATCGCCACCAGAAACCCGTCTTTATCGGTATTAATCCATTCACCGGAACATATCGAAGAAATTTTTCAGGCGATTATCTTTGTGATGAGCATGTCGTCCGGCGGATGATTGCTGAACAGGTGGAAGATACCCGTGATGCAAAATTGCTATCCCATTTTACTGAACGCGATTTGGATAATGATACTCTTCGATCCTATAGGATTCTTTTCCGGAGTGCAAAGCCCACCCATCCCTGGAATAGTCTTGAAGATCGGGAATTCCTTCGATCTATTGGTGGATTAACCCGCGATCGTGCGACAGGAGAGGAAGGGCTGACCCTTGCCGGACTGTTGATGTTTGGGAGCTTAAGGCCGATTCTCGATGTATTGCCGCATTATCTCATCGATTATCAGGAACGAAAATCTGAGGGTGATGACGGGACCCGCTGGGTAGATCGGATCACAACAGATGGTGCCTGGTCTGGAAATCTCTACGACTTTTTCCAAATGGTTATTCAAAAATTATACCGGGATCTTAAGATCCCGTTTCGATTAGCGGGTGCTACAAGAGTTGATGATACTCCTGTACATGAAGCATTGCGGGAAGCTCTGACGAATACATTAGTCCACGCAGATTACAACGGAACGGTCCCGATTCTGATTGTTAAGCGACCCGACATGTTCTCCTTCCGGAATCCCGGAACGATGCGAATACCGATTGAAGATGCGATCCATGGAGGACTCAGCGATTGTCGGAACAGGAACCTCCAGACTATGTTTGATCTGATCGGATATGGTGAACGTGCGGGATCGGGCCTACCAATTATCTTTCGGAATTGGAGAGAACAGCTCTGGCGACGCCCCGAATTACGAGAGCGCTACAATCCTGAACAGACCCCCCTTATATTAAGAATGATGAGTCTCCTTCCTGATGCAGTAATGCAAAGTCTTGAACGACGTTTCGGAACGGAATTTAATGAATTATCCGAAGAGCAGAAGCTCGCTCTGGCAACTGTGGAAATTGAAGGGGTTGTGACCCATGCACGAATAAAAGAGATGTCAGATATTCACCCCCATGATCTCACCAAAGCATTGAGGGATCTTGTGACAAGGGGTTTTCTGCAATCTGCTGGAGCAACCCGGGCGATGGTGTATTCATTTAATGAACCTGTCACCCCGGTATCTGATGGTACTATTCAAACTAAGTTAGGCCTCCCTGAACAAACAGGAGACAGCTCCGTACATTTGGGAAACAGCTCCGTACATTTGAATGGGAGCTCCGAACGTTTGGAACGGTTGAGAAAAATTATTGAAGCGATTGACGGTAAACGCAAGGTCCCAGCTACGGTAATGGAAGGCACAATTCTCAATCTATGCCAGGAAGATTATATGAGCCTAAGGGATATTGCGGGTA
>JBAXMF010000080.1:0-8579 GCA_037134435.1 Methanomicrobiales archaeon
CCCCGTATGGATACGGACTCCGTGCCAGGGGGACAACAGGATCGAGACCATGATCGCGTTCTGTTCGGATATTTTTCCCGCAAGCTCGGCGAGCACCCCGGTCGGCATCCCGAGGTCGAGACCGATATCCATGATGTGGCGTGCACGGACACCCCCGCCCGTAACAACAAGCATCTGGTTATCTTTCGAAAGTCCCCCTATTTCGTTCACCAGGGGGAGGAGGACTTCCCGGCCGTAGTCGATGATGCCATGCCCGCCAATTTTAACGACATTCAGTTCAGGCATCAGCCGGAGCCTCGGGCGGTTGCGGTACGCGGCAAGGAGGCTTCTTCTCGAAAGTGTCTCCCCGTTTAATTTATTGTCTAGTTCAAATCTCCGGTGCATTGGAATCACGATATATTTATATGTCCGAATAGTTAATAGTGGTGTGATAAACCAGTTGGTATATCAGTAGGTGCAGAACATGATGAAGTTGTATGTCAGGGAACGCCAGAAAATTGGTGAAGGTGTAAAGCAGCCGAAATACAGGGTTGTTGCAGTGACAGGCGGACAGATGCAGATCGAGGCGACCCATTTCCGCAAGGTCGAACTTGAGCAGATCGCAAAAGATGTCGGGGCCGAGGTCGTCTACATGGAACCAGTACCCGAAGACGAGAAGCACAAATTCGGACACTAATCTCCTTTTTTATTTATGCTGGCGGGATGAACGCCGCAGAATGAGGGCCAGATCATAGACTTGACCGGAACCGTTTTCGGTAACAAACATGGAAGTTCTCATATCACCTCCGGGTATACAAGTCCTAATGGCACTTAATCGGGATATATGATCACCATATCATGGCGCAGGCGCTTTCGATCGAAATACGGTTTGACGCGGCCATCCGGATACCGGGTCCTGCACGACCGGAACATTTCGTTCTCGTTCTCCGAACGACAAATGCAGGTGAAATTTCCGACCACGCGGAGACTGGCAGAGTTCCTCGAAGTGCCCCATTACTACGTCTCACCTTATTTTGCGGAGATGGAGCAGGAAGAGCTGGTCACCAGGGCAGAGCGGGTAGGCATTCTCACATCCATGAAAGGGACGAAAATCCTTGTTGGACTGATGCAGACACATTATCGGACCGAATCAGAGAAAATCCTTGGACATGAATTGTTCCATGATATTGTCAATACCCTGTCCCGTTACGGGGTCCCCTAAATCTACAACGCTACCATACGGTAGTCAATACAGTTTAGTGAACAATTCCCAGAATTTTCCAGAATATTCATTACTTTCCAGAACAAATGGCAGCTAGCAGGAATTGAATATTTTATTATTCCGATAATTCATGTGCCAGGAGATCCGGGCCAGGAGGGGTATGTTAGATGAACGATATTATTGATGGTTTTATCCAGGCAATCCAGCTGATCGTCACCCTGAACCCCGAGGTGATGGAGATCGCGATGAGGACCCTGATGATATCTCTCACTGCCACGTTCCTTGCATCACTGGTTGCCATCCCGGCCGGCTGGTGGATCCATTTCCATGAATTTGCCGGAAAACGTGTGGTCATTAACATTATCCAGACCCTGTATGCAGTACCAACGGTACTCGTGGGTCTTTTTGTCTACCTGCTGATCTCAAGTTCAGGACCGCTCGGCATGCTCGGGCTCCTCTTCACGCCTGCAGGGATGATACTCGCGCAGATGCTCCTTGTCATCCCGATGATGATCGGACTCGTCATCACCGCATTTTCCGGGGTTGACCGGACCGTCGTGGACACGATCAGCTCTCTTGGTGCAACCGGGTACCAGTCCATGGTTGCGATTATCAAAGAGGTCAGGTTTGCAGTTATTGCCGCAGTCATTCTCGGGTTTGGACGTGCGATATCAGAGGTCGGGGCGGCGATGATGATTGGTGGCAATATCAGGGGATATACCCGCGTGCTGACGACCAGCATCACCCTCGAGACCTCGATGGGGAACCTACCGCTTTCAATCGCACTTGGCCTGATCCTTCTCGGTATCGCCCTAATTATCACGGTTATATTAAATATCGTCCAGGAAAGGAGCAGGACATGATTGAGATTTCCGGGCTCTACAGGAAAGTTGGCGACCGGATGCTTGTAAATGATGTAAATCTCACTATCCCCGACGGGATGATATTTGGGATCATCGGACCGAGTGGTTCCGGGAAGACTACGCTGATGAGGATGATCGATCTCCTGGATAATTCTACGATGGGGTCCATCACCATCAACGGGACCCGTGCGACCAGGGACAAGAAACAACAGCTTGAACTCAGGCGGAAGATGGGGATGGTCTTCCAGAAACCGATCGTCCTCTCCACTACGGTGTTTGAGAATGTTTCGTACGGGCTCCGGTTCCGCGGAGTGAAAGGTGATGAACTGAAGGCGAGAGTAATAGAAGCGATTGACCTGGTCGGGTTGTCCGGCTACGAGGACCGTTATGCCCCAACACTCTCCGGTGGGGAGATGCAACGGGTCGCCATCGCACGGTCGATGGTCACCCGCCCGGAGGTCCTCCTCCTTGACGAACCGACCGCAAATCTCGACCCGGCCTCCACCCAGAAGATCGAAGAACTTATCAGGACAATCAATGCCAGGTTTGGTACGACGATCATTATGTCGACCCATGACCTTGACCAGGGCCAGCATATCGCCCACCGGATTGCGGTAGTTATAGGGGGTATGATCACCCAGGCCGGAACACCGGAGGAGGTCTTTCACAAGCCGTTGAATAGCGAGATTGCTAAGTTTGTCGGACTTGAAAATATTATCGGGGGGACGGTAACAAAAACCGAGGAAGGCCTTGCAACAATTTTGACACATGGTAAAGAGGTCGAGGCCGTTTCAACTGAAGGGGTCGGGAGCCAGGTGTTTATCAGTATTCACCCTGATGATATCACGCTTCATAGCGGACTGGGTATTGAAAAAAGTAAATCCAGCGCCAGGAACTGTATCATCGGGACGGTCACGGTCACCACGCTGAGCGGCCCTTTTGTCCTTGTTACCCTGGACTGTGGGTTTCCCTTGAAAGTAATTGTCACCCGGAGGTCTGTTGAGGACATCGGTATCCAGCCCGGAAAAGAGATGCAGGCCTGCTTCAAGGCATCGGCCGTGCATGTAATGAAGAGTTAATACTAATTCCCAGTTTTCGCCCAGGGATAGAGACTCAATGTTGATCCTGAATCCGTACACCCCTCAAACTTTCATTGGCCTTGCGAAACAAACGAATACCACTAACTTGTCCATTCATCTCAAACACTCTGCCACCCTTTCCACATCAATCGCAATTTTTGACACAAAGAGGCAAATGAGGTGGAATTAAAAAAGATGGGTGAGAAGTGTCGTCAAAGGGATGATTTTCTGTATGCTCATTTCGGTACCTTCATCCCGAACTGTGCTCCCTTGCCCGGCTCGCCGGTTTCGAGGATAGTGATGCCGGAAAGGTTGTGGATCTCGTGGGAAAGGGCGAAACCAGGCCAGGTAGATATTACCCGTTTTCCTTGAAACGGGGGAAATCCCTCTATTTTGCGCCCGAAATAACGAAACGATAACAACATAGGGGTATACACACCCGACCCCAATCCGCAAAAGCCGTTCTCGTTCGTTTAAATCGCCCGCATTAGGCCCAGTTTGGGATCGATGCTGAATAAGGTCAAAATGGGCGATTTTAACTTAATCCCACCTTAAAATGGCCTTTATTTGGTTTTCACCCTTTTCAAAGGTCAAATAAAATACCCCGTTAAACGCAGGATTTGCCAATTCCCATATTACCCCTGTTCACGTTAATGCCCCAACACGAGACACGATCAACCTGGACCCAGGCCTACCCACCACATCAAACGTCTTCGCAAACGAAATCCACCGGACGTCCTCACCGATGTTGAACCGACCGCTGGTCATCAGGTCCTCAACCGAACCGCTACACCCACTGTCCACATAGGCAGAAAAGATCGCGTTGAGCTGGAATAATTTTTTTGCCCCGCGTTTGGTCATAATAATCTGTTTTTGCATCTCAATGTCTGCACGACCACGTCGTGCGTTCTTCCCACTGCATTCAAAAATCAGGCTGCATTCCTGTCAGGTGGTTGGGGTGAGTTTGTAAATATTTAATTGCCTTGTGCTCTCGTGTGTTCAGGAAGCCCAATTTACCGTTGAGCGTGAGAAGGGCACCACGAAATCGTTGTCCGGATTCCCGGAACTCTGGGGTCCGGGAGACTGTCCCATGCACAGGCAGTGATCATGTTGAGTGTGCCAGGACTCCATTGTTCGATATACCCGATAAGGGACAGAAGCTGGGCAAAGATTTTATTTCCGGGGTGGGAGGCAGGTTCGAGTTTTAAGAGATCTATCGTAAGGCCTTCCGGTAGTTTTCATGGGTTCCAGACCTGTGCCCTGTTATCGAAAATGTGGATCTGGACATTGCCTGGTGAATAATAATCACGATGAAAGATCGCATTGATTACCGCTCCCCTTAAGGGCATCTGGCGGAAATTCCCCGTGTTCTTCTCATTCGCATCTTTCCCGGGACAATCCACGTTGCTTTTTGGATTGTCTGGGAGATGAAGGGTCTGTATACAACCACATCGATAGAGAAATTTGGGGTTACACCAAACATTTATTCCTTTATGGGCCAAATTATTCATTCATGGAAATGTCTGACGGGCTTGAACTGTCACCAAGAAAAGTCGAATATATTAAATATTTCTTTGAAAAGGAAGGTGCAATGAGAACAAATGAGATTGCATCCCGGTTTAATGTCGATCCATCTACGATTACCAAAACCATAACAGAGCTCGCTGAAAGCGGCCTTGTCATGTATACGCGGTATCATGGGGTGAGTTTATCCGGCCCTGGCAGGAACTATGCAGAATTTCTGGTAAAGAGGCACAGAATCCTTTCACTGATGCTTACTCATTTCGGCCTGTCAGATGATCAGGCCTGCATCGAGGTCTCCCGGTTTGAAAGCCTGGTATCCAAGGATGCAATCGATCGGATATGCAAATCAATGGGGCACCCGAACACAGGGATTTGCGGGGAGATTACCCATGACAGTGGCTGCAGGGAGATATGAATTTACCATGCAGAGAGGTTGAAACGAGGCACCCATGAGCTCCTCAATGATATCAGGACATATCCCTGATCTCAACCTGATCACTTATTATGCGGAGAAACAGGGCTCAGTATTTTCCAGAATAAGCCCGTGGACGAAGTTATCGGTACTCGTTCTCGTGATCCTCTTTATCACCCTCTCGGATACCCTGTGGGTCCTTGCCGGATTGTATATTGCCGTTCTTTTCACCTACATCCTTGCCCGCCTGCCGGTGGGTAAATTATTTGCCTGGTATCTTATTCCCCTGTTATTCGTCTTTTCCCTTGTCTGGATCATGGCATGGGTCCAACCCGGAAATCCGGTCATTTCTTTTGACCTGGTGGGAATCCCCCTGACACTGACTGACCAAGGGATTATCCTGGTGGCGACCCTCGTGCTTAAGGCCCTGATATCGGTCACCTATTCGTTCTTCTTCCTGATGACGACCAGGTACGAGCATTTCTCGGGGTTAATTTCCCGGGTGTTTCCAACTCCCCTGGACCAGATCTTTCTCATGGCGTACCGGTTTTTATTCCTCACCCTGGCGATGATCGGGTCCATGCTCAAGGCAGTGAGGTCCCGGGGTGGTGGCCTGGTCCACAGCGTACGGATGCAGAGCAGGATGTTTGCGGAAGTATTTGCGGTCCTCTTTATCCGCTCGTTTGAAAAGGCTGAGATGGTCAGGAAAGCAATGGATGCGAGAGGTTATAATGGAAGTTACACGACGAATGTACGGATTCCAACTCCGGGAATACTGGAATACACATTTCTTGTGTTTTTCATCCTGGTGATGGTTGCGGTGAACCAGGTGGCGCCGTTCAAAGGATGGTAATTGTACGATGAAGTTGAATGAAACAACTACGATTGTTGCGGCACATTGCCAGCATGTCGATCCAGAGCGGGAGCTGATCCATGTCGACTGTGCGAGCCATATTTACCCCGATGGGAGCATCGGAATTCACGAAATGTGTTTTTATGTACAGAAAAACGAGATTGTCGCACTTTGCGGTCCGAACGGGTCAGGTAAATCAACCCTGATCGAACACCTGAACGGGCTCCTGATGCCATCGCAGGGAAAGATCACGGTCAATGGAAACGTCATCAGCGACGGGGACCGTACCGACCTCTGGAAAGAGGTGGGCGTGGTATTCCAGCAGTCTGATGACCAGCTTTTTGCCCCGACTGTTCTCGATGATGTCATGTTCGGCCTGCTTAACCTTGGAATGGACCGGGATGAAGCAAAGGCAAAAGCAATTATGGCGCTCGGAGAGGTTGGTGCGGTGGATCTTATTGAGAAGCTGCCGAATTACCTGAGTGGCGGCCAGAAACGGCTGGTTTCGATTGCAGGGGTACTGGCGATGAGGCCCCTGATAATTGTCCTTGACGAACCGACCTCAGACCTCGACCCCGTTAATTGTGACCGGATTGAGCAACTGATTATCGATCTCAAGACAAGGTTCGGTATGAGTGTCGTCATTGCCACGCACGATCTTGACCTTGCTGCAAGAATTGCCGACCGTATCTGCCTGGTCAGGGATGGATCAGTATTTGCCGAAGGGACCCCTGCGGAGATATTCTATAATACCGTCCTCATCAGGGAAGCCGGGCTGAAAATTCCGTTCGTCATCAATATCTACCTTGGGTATTGTGAAGAAATGGGAATAGAACCAAAAATGCGCCCAATTAAAGGTTCAGAACTAATTGCGATACTGAAAAGACCCTGAAGAGAAATCATAACATTATTTTTGGTATAACTCCAAAATTTTCGTAATCATTATATTGTTTATCCGCTTATTAAAAGTGGAGACCGGCACAATGTGACCGGTGATAGTCAATGGCTCATATTCATCTGGAAGATGGCTCTTTCACCCTTTTCTGGGTCCTGGCCTGGTGGACCTGCGCACTGGTGATAATCGGGATCGTGCTGTACCTGCTGAGGTCGAAGAATAAACCCAACACAAGGATGATAACGATAGCCGCATTTTTAACTGCGACCTCGTTTGCGATATTCCAGGTTAGTCTCCCGTTTTTTGGTGGAGTGCATCTGAACCTTACACCCTTAATCGGAATACTGGCGGGGCCATACATTGGTACCCTCATCGTTCTTATTGTCAATATCCTGTCCGCGGCAATTGGCCATGGAGGGTGGGGACTCATCGGGGCGAACCTTCTCGTGAATGTTTCTGAGGTGTTAGTCGCCTATTTCACGTACCGGGGCCTGAAAAAGCTCACTCCCAGTCTCTTTTACCGTGCTGGAATCGCTACATTCGCCGGGCTTTTTATCGGGAATATTGTAATGATCCTGATTATTCTCGTGTCGGGCATACAGGGAGCAACACAGAGCACGTCGATGATGCTCATGGGACTCAGTGGTATCGCTGCGGTAAACATGGGGGTTGCCGTAGTTGAAGCGATTATCACCGGTCTTGTTGTATCATATATCGGGAAGATGAGACCAGACCTGATAGGGGGAGGACCTTCATGAAACCGTGGAGAGAGATGAAAGGGATGATCCTCTTTTTAGTCCTGATTTCGGTGGTTATCATCAGCTCGGTTATTGTATTCATGCAGACCGGACCGATGGGAATTGAAGAAAGGTTCAGCCATGCAGTCGGTCTTCCCCATGAAAATGAGGGGGCACCAGGTCTCTCGCTCGAAGGTAATCTTACCCTTTATGTAATTATTCTCGGTGTCCTGGGTGTTATCTGCATCTTAGCGTATAAATATGGAAACCTTTAGGTTTCTGATGGAAATACCCCGGAGACCAATTATTCGCAGGAATTGCTCAAACACATCGCAGACCATTTTTTGTTGATGAAGGTTCATCACATCGTATACCCACAAGGATAGAGACCGCTTTTCTACGCCCTTTCGGTGAGGTGTTCTCCTCTACGCCTGGTCCCAGAAGAAAAACCGTCCGGTTAACATTTTTATCTGGTTAAGTAGTAATATAGAGGAAGAACCGGACGTGGAACAAAAAAATGGAGAACGAGCTACCGATCCGACCATCCAGCGACCCGTATTGTGATACTATCGACTGGATTAACGTCTGGAAAGAGAGAAAACTCCGGCAGCTCGCAACCCCCCACTACCAGAACAGCATCGATTTCTGGTCCGACGAAGAGAATGTCAGGCGCCTGTATCTCTACGATAAGAAAGGGAGAGCAACACTGGTCATGGAACAACTGGGTGGGATAAAGATCCATCCGGGTGCAAAGGTCCTTGATATCGGTGCCGGACCGGGCACTCTTGCAGTGCCTCTCGCACGGAGGGGCTGTATGGTCACGGCGGTTGAGCCCTCACCAATAATGGTATCCGCATTACGGGAATACCAGGCATCGGAGCAGGTTGCAGACATTTGCATTATTGAGAAAAAATGGGAGGATGTAACGGTCGAAGAGCTCGGGGGCCCGTTCGATATTGTCATCGCTTCATATTCGCTCTCGATGGTAGATATCGGAGAGGCAATCCGTAAAATG
>JBAXMF010000081.1:0-8455 GCA_037134435.1 Methanomicrobiales archaeon
CCCTGGGATCATGGGATATCGCCCCTGAGTTCCAGCCGGATGGGTGCAATTCTTTCGAAAAGGCGGAGGAAATGATCGAAAACGCCCTGCGGAACGGGTCCTTCTCCTTTGAATGGATGCATAAGCGGATTGATGGCACGGAGTTTGCCTCAACGGTCCTCCTGACAAGGATGGAACGTAACGGTGTGGTGTCCCTCCAGGCAACAGTCCGGGAAATCTCCGGGTGCAAAACGACTGAAAAAGCCCTCCTGGAATCTGAAAACCTGTACCGGACAGTTTTTAACAATACCGGGACCGCTACCGTGATTATTGGTCCTGATACTACCATCCTTCGTGCCAATGACGGCTGGATACATCTTACCGGGGTCCCACGAAAGGAACAGGAGAACAAGAAAAGCTGGACTGTCTTTTTCGATTCTGGTGATGTGGACCGGATGAAGCACTACCATTATGCGAGGCGAACGTGTCCAGCCGATCCCCCAAGCGTCTATGAATGCAGACTTATTGATGCCAAAAATGCAGTTCATCACTGCATCGCGCAGGTAAGTATGATCCCCGGCACCAAAAACAGCGTAGCGTCAGTGGTTGATATTTCAGATCGTATCGAGAAAGAAAAACTCTTCCAGACGATCTTTGAAAATATGGGGACTGCCCTGATCATCATTGAAGAGGATACGACGATGTCGCATGTCAATGCCGGAATGGAACCTATCTGGGGATACAAAAAGGAAGAGATTGAAGGAAGGGTGAAATGGCCGACCATGGTTGTGAAAGAAGACCTGGAAAAAATGCTGGAATCCCATCGTCTCCGGCGACTCGATCCTGGTTCTGCACCCGGTTCTTATGAATTCCGGCTCATCCATAAAACCGGCGAATTGCGGGATGTCGCCCTGACTGCGGCCTTGGTACCAGGTACGAAGAAGAGCGTGATATCTCTCCGCGATATCACAGAATTCAATAAAACGGTCAAGGCACTCAAAGAGAGCGAAGATAAATACCGGCACCTGTTCAGGTACGCAGGTGAAGCCATTGTAGTTGCGCAGGACGGGATGCTGCGGCTGGTCAACCCACGGACAGTCGAGCTCACCGGGTACCCGGAGGAGGACCTCCTGACCATGCCATTTCTATCGTTCGTTCACCCCTCTCACCAGGCTAACCTGATGAGCGTGTATGCAGGGCTGCTGGATGGGAGTGGTGAGAAAATTTCTTCCCGTTACTCGTTACGGCTGATTACCAGGGAGGGTAGCACAAAATGGGTTGAGATCAGTGCTGTTGCCATAGGCTGGGAAGGCCGCCCCGCAACCCTGAATTTCCTTACCGATATCACCACGCGGAAAATCGCCGAGGAATCGTTAAAAGAGAGTGAGGAGTTCAACCGTGAACTGGTGGAGAATATGCCGGACATGGTCATCGTATATGGGCATGACCGGAAAGTCAGGTACACGAACCCGGCCGTGACCCGCATGCTCGGGTATTCTACGGAGGAACAGGCAGGAGCGGATATCCTGGACTACGTGGTGCCTGAGCAACGAGATGAAGTCGGGGCCCTCATCCAGCAGCGGCTCACCTCGGGAAGCATGGAATCCATCGAAGCGGATATCCAAAAAAAAGATGGCGGGTGTTGTACGGTGACCACCAAGAGTTCCGCGGTTCATTACCAGGGTGAACCCGCAGTTCTTCTCCTGCTGACCGATATCACTGAACAGAACATACTTGTGAAGGAGATGGAGTACCATGAGCAGGAACTCATGCAATTCTCTGCTTCACTTGCCAGAGCGAACAAGAAACTCAACCTCCTCTACAGTATCACCCGGCATGATATCACCAACCAGTTGGCAGTGTTGCAGGGGTACCGTGCAATGCTGGAGAAGAAGCAGCCGGACTCCCGGTTCGCCGAATATTTTCAGAAGATCAACGCAGCGGCCACCCGTATCTCCGTGATGGTCCAGTTTACCAGGGAATACGAGGAGATAGGAGTCCATAACCCTGCATGGCAGGACACCCGTACACTTGTGGATACCGCAGCGAAAGAAGCGCCACTGGGAAAGATAACGGTGAAAAACCTGCTCCCTTCCGGTAATGAAATGCTCGCCGACCCGTTGGTTATCAAGGTCTTTTACAACCTGATGGATAACGCTGTCCGGTACGGCGGGAAGATCACAACTATTTCGTTCTTTATGAAACCCAGCGACGGTGATCAGATCATCATATGCGAGGACGATGGTGGTGGGGTCCCTGCTGATGAGAAGGAGAAGATCTTTTTACGTGGATTCGGGAAGAACACCGGGCTTGGCTTAGCCCTTTCACAGGAGATCCTTTCTATCACCGGCATCACCATCAGGGAGACGGGGGAGCCTGGGGTAGGAGCAAGGTTTGAGATGACGGTGCCAAACGGCATGTGGCGGACAGCCGGGAATGATGCATAATGTCAGCCGCCATACGTGTCCTCTATGTCGATGACGAACCTGACCTCCTGGACATAGGGAAATTATTCCTGGAGGAGTTTGGGAATTGTTCCGTTGCAACCATTGATTCAGCAACCGCTGCCCTGGCCCTTCTTAAAACGGAACCCTTTGATGCGATAGTTTCCGATTACCAGATGCCGGGGATGGACGGTATCCAGTTCCTAGTTGAGGTCCGGACACACTTTGGACCGGTCCCGTTTATCCTGTTTACCGGTCGGGGCAGGGAAGAGGTGGTCATCCAGGCAATTAACAGCGGTGCGGACTTCTATCTCCAGAAAGGCGGCGAAGCTGGCTCACAGTTTGCCGAACTTGCCCACAAGATCAGGCAGGCGGCCTCCCGGAAAATGGCAGAGGTGGCACTTAACGTCGCACGCCTGGCCTATTGGGAATATGATGTACAGACAGACCAATTTACGTTGAATGATACCTATTTCGCTTTGCATCGCACGACTCTTGCCCGGGTCGGCAGCTATACCATGTCGGCCGCGATGTTCGCCCAACGTTTTGTATACTGCGATGACGCAGCCCAGATAGGTATCCAGATTGACCAGGCGGTGCAAACGACAGATGCCGGGTATACCGGTGTCATCGAAGTAAGGAGTATCCGTGATGATGGAACGATCGGCTGGGTTACGGTCCGTTTACGCCCGGAGAAAGACTCACAGGGTCGCACGAATAAGATCATCGGCTCCAGTCAGGATATCACCGAACGGAAACTGGCAGAAGAAGCGATTTTGGAAAGTGAAACAAAGTACCGCCATATCTTTGAATCATTTGAGGACCTGTACTTCCAGACAGATATGAACGGGCTTATTACGGTGCTATCTCCGTCCCTTCACCGTCTCACCGGCTGGGTGCCCACGGAGTTGAATGGAAAGCCAGTTACGACATTGTGCATCGACCAAGGCGAAAAGACCGATTTCCAGGATGAGGTCAATAAATGTGGAAGTGTAAGGGATTACGAATTGCTGCTGTTGAAACGGAACGGGGCAGAAGCACCGGCATCACTGGCCGCTACCCTGATTTTCAATTCCGATGGTACTCCGGCTGGTATTGCAGGGTCATTGCGTGATATCACCGATCGGAAGAAAGCAGAAGACGCAGTCATGCTTACCCGCCAAAAGCTGAACCTGATGAACGATATTGCACGGAATAGTACCCTTAATACGATCACCGGGATACTGGGCTGCGTGGATATGTCAAATGCCACTTCATCACCCCAGGAAAAGATGGAACTGCTTAAAGAGATCAGGGACCTGACCTGTGCCATCCAGCACCAGATCGAATTTACTAAAGGTTACCAGGAAGACGGCGTCAACCTGCCGTTATGGCAGGATATTAATTCTGTAATTGAAAAGGTCGTGAAGAATTTTGACCAGGCCCCGGTTCAATTCAAGGTCCTTCCAGTGAAGACTGAGATCTATGCGGCCCCTCTGCTTGAGAATGTATTTTACAACCTGGTGGATAATGCGGTGCGGTACGGCGGAAGGATCTCCACCGTCTCGTTCTCTGTTGAAGATCGGGAGGGTGAGGCGGTCATTGTGTGCAATGATGATGGCGTTGGTGTTCCTGCAGGCGAGAAGGAGCTGATATTTGAACACGGATACGGGAAGAATACCGGTGTCAGCCTGTTCCTAACCCGTGAAATTCTCAAAATCACTGGGATCTCCATCCACGAAACAGGTGAACCGGGGAAAGGAGCACGGTTTGAGATTCGGGTGCCAAACGGCATCTGGCGGACAGCCGGGAATGGTGCATAATGTCCGCCGTAATCCGTGTCCTCTATGTCGATGACGAACCACTTCTGCTTGAGATCGCAAAGCGGTACCTCGAGAAGTCTGGAGATTTTTCTGTTACCACCATCAGTTCGGCATCGGCAGCCCTGGACCTCCTAAAAACTGGACAATTCGATGCTGTCATCTCAGATTACCAGATGCCGGAGATCGACGGCCTGGAATTCTTACAACAGGTCCGCCATATCTACGGAGAGGTGCCGTTTATCCTTTTCACCGGAAGGGGACGAGAGGAAGTGGTGATACTCGCGCTCAATTACGGTGCGGATTTCTACCTCCAGAAAGGCGGTGCCCCGCAACCCCAGTTTACAGAGCTGGCGCACAAAATCAGGCAGGCAGTCCAGCGACGCAGGGCGGACATAGCACTTCTGGAGAGCGAGCGCAGGTACCGTGATATTGTCGAGACGCAGACTGAATTCATCAGCCGGTTCAAACCCGATGGGACCCATGTATTTGTCAATGAAGCCTACTGCCGACATTTCGGTAAGCAACGGGAAGATGTGATCGGCCACCGTTTCATTCCGTCAATCCCTCCGGAAGACCGGGAGATTGTCCGCCGGCACTTTGCATCACTTACCCGGGACCATCCTGTTGGCGATCTCGAACACCGCGTGATTATGCCGAATGGAAGTATCCGCTGGCACTGGTGGAGCGACCATGTCATCTTCGATGAAGCGGGCAATGTTGTTGAATACCAGTCCCTCGGAAAGGATATCACCGACCGGAAACGGGTCGAAGAGGAGTTGCTGGCATCCATTGAAAAGCTGGAGGCTGCAGAGGTGAAATTGCGGGCGCAATTTGCTGCATTAAATGAGAACCAGCAACGGATAGAGCAAAGCGAGCAGGACTACCGCAACATCTTAGAAAATATGCAGGATGTCTACTACCGCAGTGATGATAGGGGAAACCTGATTCTTGCAAGTCCATCTCTTGCAACACTGCTGGGCTATGCATCAGTATCAGAAATGTATGGGAAAAAAATTGCACAGATCCTATATTACAATCCTGATGAGCGGGAACTAGTCATCGCGGATATTCAGAAGAATGGTTCTATCAACAATTACGAGGTAAGGTTGAAAAAGCAGGATGGGACACCTGTCATTGTCTCGACCAGCAGTCACGAGTATTTTGATGCGGACGGGAATTATCGTGGTGTTGAGGGAATTTTTCGGGATATCACAGAACGAAAAGATGCAGAAGATACCCTGAAAAGATCGGAGAACCTGTACCGGACGATCTTCGAAATGACCGGCGCTGCCACCATCATCATTGAAGAAGACACAATAATTTCCCTGGCAAATTCAGGATTTGCAAAGATCTCTGGCTATTCCATTGAGGGACTGGAAAGCAAGAAAAAATGGACAGATTTTGTGGTAAAAGAAGACCTCGAACGGATGAAAAAATATCATTCTGACCGCCGTAATGATCCACCAAGCGCACCAAAGGTCTATGAGTTTCAGTTTATCAACAGGTCCGGGGAAATAAGGCATTGCATCAATAATGTTGCCGTAATCCCCGGAACAACCCGTAGTGTGGCATCCGTTGTTGATATTACCGATCGTGTAGCTATCGAACAAACCCTTAAGGAATCTGAAAACCTGTACCGGACCATTTTCCACAATACCGGTGCTGCCACGATCATTATTGCGCCGGATACTACCATCCTGCTTGCCAACGATGGCTGGATAAATCTTACCGGAGTCCCACGAAAAGAGCAGGAGAACAGGAGAAGCTGGACGGAGTTTATCGACCCCGATGATCTGGAGCGGATGACACAGTACCATTACGCGAGACGTAATGACCCAACACTCCCCCCGAACGCTTATGAATGCAAACTGGTCGATGCAGAAAATTCGGTCCACCGCTGCCTGGTCCATGTAGACATGATCCCAGGTTCCAAAAACAGCGTGGCATCGCTCGTGGATATTACGAGCCGTATCCAGGCTGAGGAACTCTACCAGACGGTCTTTGAAAACACGGGGACTGCGATGCTCATTCTTGAAGAGGATACCACCATATCGCATATCAATGACGAGATGGAAATCGCCTGGGGTTATTCGCGGGAAGAAATTGAGGGGCGGATGAAATGGCCTCAACTGGTTGCAGAAGCCGACGTGGGAAAAATGCTGGAATACCACCATCTCCGGCGGACCAGTCCTGGTTCCGCACCAAAAAATTACGAGTTCAGGACCGTCCATAAAAATGGGGAGTCACGGTACGCTTCTTTGGCGGTGGCGATGATTCCCGGTACGAAAAAAAGCGTGATCTCCATTCGGGACATCACGGAATTCAAAAATACTGAACTGGCACTTGTAAAATGTGAGGGTATTTTCCGGCAGCTGGAAGGGGAACTTCCAGACTATGTCCTCATTCATGAAGGTGAGACCATCGTCTTTGTCAATGCCGAGGGAGCTCGCCTGATGGGGAAAACTCCTCAAAAGATTGTCGGCACGTCAGTCCTGTCTTATGCAGCCCCGGAATATCATACCCTGATCAAAAAGAACCTTGCCCTCCGGCACCAGGGGGTCGAGGTTGAACCTTATGATATTGAGATCATTATACCATCAGGGGAACATCGGTGGGTCGTGGTGCGGGCGACCCCGCTCCGTGACCGGGAAAAACCGGCAACATTAACCGTCCTTACCGATATCACCGAACGAAAAAGGGCGGAAGAGACGCTTCGGAAAAGCGAGGCAAAATACCGGACCATTATTGAGAATATGCAGGACCTGGTCTACCAGACTGACCTGCAGGGCAACCTTATCATGATAAGTCCGACCGGGATAAGACTGGCAGGCTATTCATCCCCTGATGATGTATTAGGGAAGAATATTGCCCGTGATCTCTACGCAGACCCGAAACAACGCGAGGAATTGCTTGCAGTGCTTGCAGATAAAGGGGCGGTCAAAGATTTCCCTGTCACACTCAATGCCGGTGACGGGACAATTCGTTACGCCACGGCAAGCAGCCATTTCTACTACGATGCCAAGGGGCAGGTGCTTGGCGTTGAGGGGGTCCTGCATGACGTTACCGAACGCAAACAGGCTGAGGAAGCGCTTCTCCAGGCGAACAGGAAACTCAACCTCCTCTCTTCCATCACCCGGCACGATATCAACAATCAACTGGCTGTGCAGATGGGTTACCTGGAACTTCTTGAAGATGGCCCGTTTGACCCCACGCAGAACAAGTATTTTCTGGAGGTTTCAACCGCGGCCAGGCGGATCTCTTCCATGATCCGGTTCATGAAAGAATACGAGGCGATCGGGATCACGACCCCAGTATGGCAACGCGTCCGTGCACTCATCGAGACAGCGGTGAAGGATGCCCCGCCAGGATCGATCATGGTGAACAATGATCTCCCTGTTAGTGGGGAAGTGTTTGCCGACCCGCTGATTGCAAAGGTCTTTTACAACCTGATGGACAATGCGTTCCGGTATGGCGGGAAGATAACGAACATCAGGTTCTATGCCCTGGAATCTGACGGAAACCATGTCATCGTCTGCGAGGATGACGGGGATGGTGTCCCTGCAAATGAAAAGGAAAAGATCTTCGAGCGGGGCTTTGGGAAGAACACCGGGCTTGGCTTAGCCCTTTCGCGGGAAATTCTCGATATCACGGGTATCACCATCCGCGAGACAGGTGAACCGGGTAAGGGAGCACGGTTTGAGATTACGGTGCCGGGAACAGCATACCGGTCCACCGGAACATCCCCATAAAGATCCGGTTCCCGGGGTCCCTGGCGCCTGTCGTTAAGAACTGACCTGTGCTACGTCTATAGCCGGATTTTTCTGATTCTCCGTCGCAATTGCCAGGCTACAACCTGCGAACGGCCCCAATACTCCTAAACCCAGGGCCAATGGTGTATTCATTATGTGATTCCGGGGGGCAGCGATCAGGCGGGTTGAAGACCCGGCACCATGATATACTCATGGAAAAACCCGGTTCATTCCGGGCACGACCATGCCCGCATAAATATCTTAAGATCATACGTTTCAGGAAGCGGAACTATCCATGAAGGGACCTAAGCCAATCTTCTGGTTTATTATAGTGGGGTGTGTCCTGCTGATCCTTCTCTTCCTGCTCCTGCATTTTTCTTCACCATTTGCAGTCCAGGAGGATGTGAAGCCGAGGGTTTACCTCCTGTATGCATCCGCAGGGTCTATGCCCCAGTTGCTCAACACGAACCAGATCGATTCC
>JBAXMF010000082.1:0-8285 GCA_037134435.1 Methanomicrobiales archaeon
CCGCGACCTGATGGGTGAGATCGAAGTCGGCCTGATGAGGACCGGCCAGGGGGCCCTTGAAGACGTAAGGGTGAAGATCCCTGCCGACATCCTCCCGCAGCACATGGGCGTGTTTGCCACCACCGGTATGGGAAAAAGCAACTTTATGAAGGTATTCTGTGCCTCGTGCATGAAAGAACGGAAGTTCGGCCTGCTCATCATCGACCCCCACGGCGAGTACGTGGAAGGGGGAGGAAGGAGCCCGAAAGGCGAAAAAAAGTACGGGCTCGTCCATTATTCGGAAGAAAAAAAAGATGGCCTGTCTATCTTCACCATCCGGAGCGAACCGGACCGGAAAAAATACGGGATGAACCGGCTCTACCTTGCATGGGACGACTTCCGGATGGAGGATCTCAATGTCCTGTACGAGGACATCTCGAGCCCGCAGCGGGATATTATCGAAGCACTGGAGGAGTTCTCAGGGGGGGATGTGATCAGGTTCTTCGCAGGGGTCGACCCTGAAAGCTTCACGGAGACCAGTTATATCTCGATGGGCGGGAAGGACAAGGATATCGCCTATAAAATCCGGACATCGAAGGGTGGACCTATCCGTGTATTGAAACGCCGCCTTGATAACCTCGTCGGAAGGAACAGGGAGTTCTTCCGCGAAAACGGTTCATCGGTCCCCGAAATTCTCTCGCGTCTCCACGAGAACCGCGTGGTACTAATTGATATACCGCGTATGGGGGAACGGAGTGAATTGTTTGTCCTCTCGGTGATCACGCGGAAGATCATGGACCTCCACCAGGAGAAGTCAAAAGAGTTCGGACTTTGCGAGGGAGAAAAAGGACCGGGAAAAGTGCTTATCACCATCGAGGAAGCCCAGCGTGTGCTTGGTGCTGGTGGTGCAAGCACACGCACATTCCGTGAATGTGCAATGGAAGGAAGGAAGTTCGGAGTAGGTCTCTGTGTCATCACCCAGCAGCCGAAGAACATCGATGCACGGGTGCTTGCCCAGATCAATACCTTTGTCGTGATGGGCCTCGGCGATCGGAGTGACCGGGATATCATCGCGGGGAGTGCAAAACAGGACCTCTCACGGATGGACACCGAGATCCAGACCCTCGACCGCGGTGAAGCGATCATCAGCACAATTGGGATCCCGTTCCCGGTCAGTACAAGGATTCACCTCTTCGAGGACTATGTTGATGAACTGAACCTGCAGCACCGCCCTTCCGCATATGACGGGCTGGATACAGGGTTCTGAAAAAAAACAAATTGCAAAATCAAGCTCGAGAAAGGATTATTCCTTTTTTGAGGAATCCTTCTTAATCTCGATTTTTTTGGGAATTTTTCTGATTGAGACGCAGTTTACCACAGGTTCACCGGTGAATATGTACCGCTGTATGATCGTCCCAAGCACCTCAACCACGTCATCCTTTTTGATCGTTTCTTCGGGACTGGTGAACATCTTTACTGATATTTCACCGGACCTGTCGCCGACCAGGAATTGCGGGCGGTTGAGGAACTGGAAATAGGTACGTTCCACGACACCTTCGATCCTGACGACCTGTCCCATCATACTTTTGTTAATCATCTTAATCCGGACCGGCCTTGCCTCTTTTTCATATTCCGGGACGAGTTCCTGGTACTGCTTCTGGCTCATGTAATTGAGTGCCATCGGTATCACGAGGAGAAGTAACACCCCGGGAATGCCGAATAACAGCAACCTTGTCTCGCCCGAATTGATATAGGCAAAAGATAAAAGAATTGCGAAGAGAACGACCACCGCAAGCGCGACGATCGATATCCTCACAGTTATATTTCCGATTTTCATCCGGGTTTACTCTACTTTAACGCGGCGATCTCTTTTCTGAACGCGACCCAGTAAATGATACCGACGAAGAACAACGCACCGACGATGTTACCGATTGTGACGATAATGATATTATTCGTCCACATGGTAACCCAGTTGATCCCGGCATTGATTTTTGTCGGGTCAGTGATGAATCCCTGGGTCATAATCCCGGCAGGTATGAAATACATGTTCGCGACAGAGTGCTCGAAACCGCTCGAAACGAAGGCCATGATCGGGAACCAGATCCCAAAGAACTTGCCTACCATGTCATCAGAACAGATTCCAAGGAGGATAGCGAGGTTGACAAGCCAGTTACAGGCGATACCCTTAAGGAACGCAGACCACATGCCTGCCACTCCCACATAACTGACCTTAGCTCCTGCGATAGCTATTGCCCTTGTACCGAACGCCGTTACGGTTGCCGCACCGGCAGCATCCCAGGTAGTGAAGGGACCGTATGCCATGATGTAGGCGAATACTAAAGAGCCGATCAGGTTCCCGATATACACGAAGATCCACAGGTTGATGACCTGCATCCAGGTGACCTTGTGGATAAATGCTGCCATCGGAGCGAGCATTGCGTCACCGGTGAAGAGTTCAGCACCCGTTAACACGGTGATAATAAGCCCGACAGGGAACACCGCACCAAGAATGAGCTGAGCCATACCAGCTGATGCGAAACCACCTGGAACGGCCCCCGCTGTAATTTGCGCTGCCGAATAGACAATGCCTGTACTGCACACCGTTGCCAGGGCTGCACCCATGGCTATGTAAGCCCCTGACATGAAACCACGTAATACCATGTTCCATGCGGGAAGGCCTACCTTGTACTTACCAGCGTCACCGGCTTTCGCAACGATTGCCACTGGTGGATGAAATACCATTTTTTTACACCTCTCCGTTTGTCAAACCTATACCCATCCTATGAATTCGTTTTTGTATAGGTCTAGATTAAAATCCTTTGTGGTCTTATTAATATCTTTCTTTTTTGATTTTCGGGCTTAAATTGGATAAAATGTATAAAATAAAGTATACGAGAGCCCGTTGTGTTACATGTACCAGTAAACATCGGAGATTGTCAAACAGACTTCATTAAGGAGATTTCACACAGGTCTCCTTCTTCCACTCCCGTCACGCGAATAGTGCCCGAATTCGCTGATAATGAGTTGTTCACCGGAAAAAACCGGGCCTTCCCTGCATACGCGGAGTCCGGAGGGGTCGATACAACAGGAACCGCATACACCACAACCGCACTTCATGTACCGGTGGAGGCTGAATTTTCCGCGCTCCAGAAGACCTTCCTCGTGGAGGCGGAGGAGGACCGCAGACATCATTTTTTCCGGCCCGCACACACATACCTGTGAATACGAATCAAGGGACAGGCCATCCATACCCTGCACCGCAAACCCCAAATTTCCGGCAGAACCATCATCTGTCATTAATTTAAGTTCAGTAACTTCATTCAGCCTCTTCCGGAAGAGGAGTTCATTCGCGGTTCGCGCCCCGAGAATGAATGTTGAAATTACACCCGTCATGGCGAGGGGGAGGAGGGGTGCAGCACCTACACCACCCGCAATTGCGAGTGTGGCATGTTTCAGTTCGAACCCGTTGCCAAACGGCCCCCTGATCCCGATCATCTCACCTGCCTCCAGGGCGAGGAGGGCTGTTGTCGCGTCGCCTGCTTTCTGAACGGTGATTGAAGATGGTGAGGTCAGTGCCATCGGGATCTCATCGACACCCGGTACCCAGACCATGACAAACTGCCCGGGATTGAATGAGAACCGGAAATCAAACCAGATGGTCGAGACTGATGGAGTCTCCCTCACAACCTCCGTAATCCGGACACCTGCCGGGAGGTGATCACCCATGCGCACACCCCACGATCTCGTCCGGGCAGATACCGTCAGGCGAGTAGAGCATGTCACGGATCGAGCGGAATATATCCCGGTCATGGATTACAGCACTGCCGACCTGGACCGCAGAGGCCCCCGCCATCATCATCTCCACCACATCGTGTGCAGATGAGACCCCGCCACAACCGATAACCGGGATACTGCATGCCTCATAGAGCTCATAGACACACCTGACGGCGATGGGGAATATCGCCGGGCCTGATAATCCACCGAACCTGTTGCCAAGGACCGGGCGCCTGAGGTCGGTGGAGATCCGCATCGCCTTGACGGTATTAATAGCAACGATCCCGTCCGCACCACCTCGTTCGGCAGCAACCCCGCATTCGGTGATGTCAGTGACATTCGGTGTGAGTTTCACCCACACAGGCATTCCGAGAGACTTGACTGCTTTCGTGCATGCCTCGACCATGCCGGGATCGTTCCCGATGGCAGCCCCGTACCCTTCAGCATGCGGGCAGCTCAGGTTCAGCTCGATCCCCGACACCCGGCCCGAAAACCATGAGGCGACCTCCAGGAACTCCGCGGGATTCCCGCCAAAAACGCTGGCAATAACGGGTTTCCCACTAACGGGGGTCAATTCAGTTAAGAAGTCTTTCGATGGGTTGGGGAGGCCCATCGCATTGATCAGGCCGCCGTTGATCTCGGCAAAACATGGACCAGGGTGCCCTTCATGCGGGAATGGCCCGATTGATTTGGTGACTACCGCCCCTGCCCCTGTTGAAAGAATACGGGCGAGTGATGCGCCGGTTGTCCCGAGGACCCCTGCCGCAAGGATAAGATGGTTGTCCATCCGGACACCACCTACCGTGACACTGCCACAATTCAGCCTGATCATCCAGAAGAAAGATGGTTTTGATTGTAATTATTTATTCTCGTGAAAACCAATACTAGAAGTCATGACATGCCTTTCGGTACTGGGGGCAGGAAAGATTGGGGGCGAAGTGGCGTACCTCGCATCCGTGCTCGGTATCATCGATAAACTGATCATCTATGATGTAAATAAGCCGTTTCTCAATGCTCAGGTGCTGGACCTTATGCATGCCGGTCTCGATATCGAGATCAGTACTGATCCCTGGATCACTAAAGAATCTGATATCTGCGTATTTGCTGCAGGTTTTCCAAGGGACCCTTCCGTAAAAACAAGGGCGGACCTCCTCCGCGTGAACCTGCCTGTTGCGGAGCAGTGCAGCAGGCCACTCCACGATTATGACGGTGTTCTGATTACCGTAACGAACCCGATGGACGTGAATAACTTTTTCTTCGCGGAAGAGACCGGTATTGATCCCCGGCGGTGCATCGGCTTTGGAGGGCAGCTTGATAGTGCCCGGTACGCCATCGCCCTGAAGAAGAGGGAGATCCATGGACAGGCATGGGTAATTGGTGACCATGGTGAACACCAGGTACCTATCTTTTCAACTCTCCCACACGAGGTACCAAAACCCACCAGGGAAGAGGTGCTCGCTGAACTGCGGGGTGCGAGCATGGAGATCATACAGGGCAAAGGAGGTACCGTGTTCGGGCCTGCATGGCATATTACGGACCTTATCCGGATGATTTCCATGGACAGCCGTTCACTCATCACCTGCTCATGTGTCCTCTCGGGAGAATACGGGATCGAGGGCTGCTCACTCGGCGTCCCTGCAAAAATCGGAAGAAACGGGATCCACAAGATAGAGGAATGGAAGCTTGACGACTGGGAACAGTCTCATTTACAGGCAGCGGCTGAAAAAACCAAAGAACTCTGCAGGAGAGTGGATGACTGAACCGGTGGCATCAGACCCGAAGACCGGTACCAGGACGGGTCAAGAAGAAACCCAGATACCGGGTACCCTGAAAATCGGAATAAACCAGGTGGAATACAGCAATACCCCGGACGGCCCAATCATTCATATATTCGGGCGGGACGAGAACGGGCAGGCACTGCACCTCCAGGTTACAGGCTTTAAACCATATTTTTATGTCCCAGCCGGCGAAGCGGATGGGCAGCCCGTTGCCCAGTCGATCACCGCTGACAGGGATAATACCTATTATTCGATCCACCGTGAGCCTTTGCGGCGGTTCTATACCCAGCGCCCGGGTGACGTGCGGGAACTGCGGGAAAAATACCGTCATTGTGAGGCTGACATCCCGTTTGCGACCCGTTTCCTGATCGACTCAGGCCTCACCGGGGGTGTAGAGGCACCCGACCCGATCGCGGACTACCGTGACCTGAAAAAGTCAGGGGTGTCTTCCCCGGCCCGTGTCTGCATGCTTGATATCGAGTGCGAGGACGAACGGGGTTTTCCTGAACCAGAACGTGACAGGATCATTTGCCTGACTGCCTGGGACTCGTTTGATGACCATTACACCTCGTTTGTTTCAAGCCCCACGGGGGATGCCTATGACTTTTCTGCCCGTATTGCGACCGGGGGCCTGAACAACGGCTGTTTCGCGGAACGCAGGCACTCAATCTTCACGTATGCCGGCGAAAAGGCAATGCTGGGCGGGTTCATTGACTACATCAGGAAAACGGACCCTGACATCCTATCGGGATGGAATTTCGTCGATTTCGATATGCCCTATATCGCGGGAAGGATGGAGGCAATAGGTCTTAATGCCACCCGTTTATCAAGGCTCTCGGGACAGACGGAACGAAATGCCGTCCGCGGGCGCGCGCTCTTTGACCTGCTGTCAGGGTATAAAAAGATGCAACTCTCCGAGCGCGAGTCCTACCGGCTGGATGCAATTGCCCAGGCGGAACTGGGTGATGCGAAAGTCCGTTATAAAGGCGGGGTGAGTGACCTCTGGAAGAGCGACCCCGAGCTTCTCGTGGAATATAACTTCAAAGACGTGGAACTATGTGTCCGGATAAACCAGAAAAACAGCATTATTGAATTTTATCGTGAAATTGCGCGGTATGTCGGGTGTCCGCTCGACCGGACCCTGAATTCCTCGAATGTCATCGATATTTATATTCTCAGAAAAGCACATGGCCGTTATGTCCTCCCTTCGAAAGGCTCCGCGGCAGCCAACGAGTTTGAAGGAGCCACCGTCTTCGACCCGAGTCGCGGCCTGCGTTCGAACGTCGTGGTCCTCGATTTAAAATCGCTCTACCCGATGGCGATGATGACGATCAATGCATCCCCGGAGACAAAAGACCCAGGCGGGGAACTCCGGGCACCGAACGGGATCAGGTTCCGGAAGGAACCGGACGGGTTGACCAGGAGTATCATCGCAGAACTCCTGGGGGAACGCGATGAGAAAAAGCGTCAGCGTAACCTCTATGCATTTGGTTCTCCGGAATATGTGCTCCTAGACCTCCAGCAGAACGTGCTGAAGGTAATTATGAATACCTATTACGGGGTGAGCGGGTATACCAGGTTCCGGCTCTATGACCGGGAGATTGGTTCGGCGGTCACATCGGTAGGACGGGCGATTATCGAACATACGAGGGCGGTAATTGAAAAATCAGGATACCGCGTGATTTATGGGGATACCGACTCCTGCATGGTCCAACTGCCCGCCATGGGCATTGAGGAAACGATAGCTGCTGCCCGGGTTATCGAAAAGGAGCTGAACGAAAGTTACGGGGAGTTTGCAAAAAGGGAACTGAATGCGGGGACTCACTTCTTTTCTATCAAATTCGAAAAGATCTATGGCAGTTTCTTCCAGGCCGGGAAGAAAAAACGCTATGCCGGCCATCTTACCTGGAAGGAGGGGAAGATTGTCGATGAGATCGACATCGTCGGGTTCGAGATCCGGAGAAGCGATTACCCCCAGATAACAAAAAGGGTCCAGATGAAGGTGATGGAGATGATCCTTCACGGTGAGCCCTTTGAAGGGACCCGGAGTTACCTCGGAACGATAATAAAAGACTACCGGAGCGGTCGTTATTCACTTGACGAAATCGGGATCCCGGGCGGGATTGGCAAGCAGCTTGCCGATTACGATATTGACGATGCACATATCAGGGGTGCAAAATATGCAAACCAGCACCTTGGTATGGAGTTTTCAAAGGGCAGCAAGCCGAAACGGGTCTATATCAAGGGGGTTAAATCGAAATACCCAAGGACCGATGTCCTGTGTTTCGAATATGGTGACCAGGTGCCTCCTGAATTTACCATTGATTACGAGATGATGCTCGACAAGACAATCAGGCAGCCAATCTCACGGATTATCGAAGCCCTCGGATGGAACTGGGCAAGTATCGATCCGTCAAGGACCACCCTGGCACAGTTCGGGCTGGGATAAGAGGGCGGGAAACTAATTTTTTCAGAAACGTGGGCCCGGTTAAACACAAGGCCCCTCTCTTTTCCAGCGATCCGAAATCGTGAAGATCGCAAAGGTGATGTAAAAATTGAACACCGGCGGATAGTAACCGGGTAAAAAAAGATAAAATTTTCAGGACCTGGAAACGGCACTCAAGGGTATCGGATTTGTAGAAAAAGTCGCATTTGACCCGTACCACGTCGTAGTACTCGCGTGAATATTATTTTTCTCTTGGTCGGAAATCAGCATGACCATTGTATACGTTCCATTATCTGACCGTTTCATGG
>JBAXMF010000083.1:0-8152 GCA_037134435.1 Methanomicrobiales archaeon
CGGACGATTTTAGAGGCCTTCAATTTATGCGCCTAATATTTTGGGAGGTCAGGCTGCACGAGGGCAGCGATCGTTTTCTTGAACTCATCGAATTCCAACTCGTCCAGTTGTTCCGGCAACAGGCTTCCCGCTGAGGCCTGCCGGTATATCCAGTTGATGATCTTATCGACTACCCGGATCACATCTTCCTGTGTTTTTACCGTGATTAAGTCCCGGCCGATTATAGGGTGCCGGCCCCGGTGCCCGCCAACGGTTATCCGGTACTCGGGGTCAGTGCCCGTAAGGATATGGAACTGGCAGGCCATGATACAAAAGCCACAGTCCATGCATTTTACCTTATCGAGCACGATCACACCATTATCAACGACAATTGCTTTTTCCCGGCAGTAACTGGTACAGGTGCCGCAGCCGGTGCACAAACCGGGGTCCCGTATTGGTTTTCGGATACCCGTGATACCGATCTCATTGAGCCGTTCGCTCTCACATCCGTTCGGGCAGGCGGAGATTGCAATCCGCACCTTGACCGGCATATCTTTGCCAAAAAATTTAAGGTCGATCTCGTTTGCGAGTGAAATACTGTCAATGATTGCATACTTACAGTGCCGGGTCCCCAGGCACGCAGTTACATTTACTACCTCCTCCCGTTCCGCACCAAGTCGTGTACCATTTGCTTCGAGTTCCGAGACCAGTCCTTCAAGTTTTGTCGGATCAATATGCGGAAATTCCATGGTCTGGCGGGTGGTGAGATGGATAGATTCAACGCCATAGCGTTCTGCAATCGCACCTAGTTCCTTCATCTGGACAGGTGAGATCATCCCGGCAGGCATGCGAAGCCGGACGATACAGAAATCTGGGTCGCGTTCAGTAATGATCCCTCCCCGGGTATACAGCCCCTGGTTGATCGGTATGCGGCGTGACATATGGATAATTGGTTGGTCGTGTTAAATGATAGAGGTTCCCGTATGACAAATAATTATAGTAAATAGTTACCAATACCTAAGTATGACAAAGCAGTCCGAATACATGGAGGCTTTTTTTGGAGTGGAGCTCAACCAGAAATTCGCTGATATGATTAGCGATCTGAAGGAGATCGAAGAAAACTTAAAGGAACTTTCCACCGATATATCCAAACTCGGGGGGACGTTAACCCCTGAGGAATTCAAGGTAACCGTTAAGGAATGCCGGGCTTCTGCGTACGAATTTGCACAGCAATTAAAAGATAACCGCCAGTTCCTTGAATTCTATCTGAAATCGGATAAGTCCTCCACTCATATCATCCTCGAAAGGGACGCATATATGAAGATCTACCAGATCTTCAAGTGGGACGGGAATGATGTGCGGGACCTTAAACGCTGGATAAAAGAACTCAGGGAGATCTGCGATAAAGTCGGGCTGAATATTGTGGACCTCGTGAATTTCAAAAAACTCACGGTGCAACCGGTCCCTGATGAGCTGATAAAGTTCCCGGTTTACGCAATTGACCGGCAGGGATATTGCCTGATTGGTGCAGGGTACGATGAAGTGTTGCACATCAGTGAAGTCCGCGAACGCATTGCTGAAAATGCCTCGTCTTAAATCGAGGGTTTTTGGGAATATATCCAATCTCAAGGACATATTTCCTTGCTTTTTTATGATGCCTGGCTGAGGGCGACAATATAAGAAAAAAATCGTTGGCCAGAGCTCGACACGAGTGTCCAAAGGGTTTCATTACCCTGGCACAATCCACCGGCTGCAACCACATAACTTCCCCGGTTTGAAAATGACAATGACCTTGATATCGGTCTGAAGAAAATTTCTTCAGGTGTCAGGGCGATTTTACTCATAAAATGGTAATGAGATCAGATTAACACAATCGATAAATAATTCAATTCAGGAAAACCTCTTAGAGAGAGCCACATCATGACCGCACATTTTTTTCTTCTCGAGGAGATGCTTACCCAGGAAAGGCTCACCTGGATCGAGGAAGTCCTGAAATTTTACTTCCTGAAATTGTACCCTGAGTTCCTGCTACACCATACAAAACCAGGTGAAGCCGCATTCACGTTCCTGGTGACGGGCGATGCATTATACAGCCTGAATGAGCAGGATACGCTTCCGGTCTGGGAGATCATCCTTTCGCTACCGTCGGTAAAAATTATCTGCGACCGCCAGGAACTTGATCTTCGCGGCATCTCGGTTGAACGCCTGAAAATGAAAAGTCCCGAGCAGGTGATCGACCATAACAGTATGGGCATGAACGGACAGACATCCTTCTGGAAAGATGTTGTGAAGATTGCACGGCAGAACCATGAGCCGTTACCGAGTACTATCGGCTACCTGCACCTTGAGTCACCGTACATGCACAGCTCAGGGCTGAATGCACTTATGTGCCTGGCTGCAGCCATCGAAGTGCGGGCGTCAATAGATCTCTATTGCTATCTTGACGGCGTCCATCTCGGCCACATTAACCAGAACCCGACAGAATGTCAGAATATTGGTAAAGGACTTGAGGAACTCAGTTGCCGGGCCGAACAACGTGGGTTGCAGTTTCAGATGCTGGCCTGTGGCCGCTGTGCGGCAGCCCGGGGTTATAGTACATGGGATGATGGGAAGGGAGTTACGGTTTCGACCTGCACGATAAAACAGTTCAAGATCCGGGACTTGAAGGTTATTATTGACCAGTTCGAACGTAATCACCTTATCCTTGGGGGGAATGTCGCATCCATCAGGCAGAAAAAAAGCGTATTATCACCCCGGTACAGTACAGCTGACAAAGGCTCTGCACCCCCTGTGACGATTCTTATCACAACGTCCCCCTATGGTACCGAGCACACATTTGGTGCACTCTCTTTTGCCGCTGCCTGTGCATACCAGGGAATCCAGACCCAGGTGATCTTTATTGAAGAAGGAGTCTATGCATTGACCGGAAACCATCACCTGGGTGAGGAGACTCAGTACTTCAACCTTCAGGAAGTGATCGCTGCAGTTGCGGAAAGCGAAAATCTACAGGTTTATGCCTACCACCCCTCCCTGATCCGCCGGAGAATTACTAAAAATAAAAATTTTACTGCCGTGCTTGATATCGGTAAAACAGAACTCGGACAACTACTGTTCAATCCTTCCGGAGGTTCTCAGGCCGGTCACCAGAGGGTACTATTCTTTTAGGGGAAACCTTAGGGGTGTGAATGGATGAATGAGAAACAGAAAATAATACAGGACCTGTCTGATCTGACCTGTACAAACCTGATGATCCGGCTGAAGATCCTGCTGAAGAACGCACCGCCAGGTTTAGCTCTTGGATGCATTGTCCGGTGTGACCAGAGGGACACAATTGAGGTCCCCTTTGTGCGGACCGCCGGGTATAAGGTGAAGAACCATAATACTGGCACCCACCGTTACCATGTGAGCCTGAAGAAGAACAAGGAAGGGCACCGGATCGGGTTGTTATGAGGGGTTACCATGTCTTCATACCAACTTCTTAACCCAAAACACAATAATTCCGGAGTGGTTGCCGGCATTGACCTCGGGTCAACCCGCATCAAGGTCGTGATCTACAACGGATCTTCATATATTGCGAAGATGCGGGATGCGACATGCGACCCGGAGGAGACCGCCCTTGCGCTCCTCAACGAGACCAGCAGGGAGGTCGGGCTTGTATCCCCACCCGGGGTCATCGCAACGACCGGGTACGGGCGCCGCTGCCTGAAAACGGTAACACTCACGTTCACCGAAATCGCTACCCATGCAAAGGGTGCATTCTACCTTGTACCAGGTTGCCGGTTCGTGGTGGATATCGGTGGGCAGGATGCCAAGGGCATCCGTCTTTCTGCCGATGGCCGGGTGGAAGATTTTGTAATGAACGACAAGTGTGCGGCCGGGACAGGCCGGTTCCTCTCGACCATGGGGCTGGCCCTCGGCATCCCCATCAACGACCTTGGGTCCTACGCTACCGGTGTTGAACCACACCGGATCAACGCAATGTGTACCGTCTTTGCCGAATCCGAAGTGATCAGCCTGGTCCACCAGGGAGTGGCCCGGAATGCGATTATTGCCGGGCTTCATGCCTCCATCGCCCGCCGTACGGCTTCAATGGTCGCCTCCCTCCACCCGGGACCCCCGATCGCCTTTACCGGAGGAGTGGCAGAGAACACGGATATTGTTGAGCGTCTGGCCCGGGAATTAGGCGCCCCGGTTATTGTCCCAGTTGACGCCGTCTATGCCGGGGCAATTGGTGCGGCGCTTCTTGCGTGGGAGCACCTGGTAGATACAAGAAAATAAAAAAAGCGTTAGTGTTTTTTGATAATCTCAAGGAAGGCTTCGACCCGGGTCTTAATCTGGGCATTATCTCCCTGAGAATAATCAGTTTCAACCTGGAGGAGTGGTACGTTCCCATGATGTGCAAGATACTCCTTGAGCACCCGGGACTCGACATTGTAGGTGTGGCAGCCGACCCAGGTGATATCCACGACGCCGTCTGCGTGGTATTCCTTTGCGAGTTTCGCCAGGAGTTCAAGCCGTCCTTCATTTGGGCTCATGCAGGAGCAGGGTGTGACGAGGTACTTGTCGGCAATTGCGTCGAGGGGAGAACCGCTGGTTGCAACGTCATGCAGGTACTGTTTCATACCGGCACAGTTTTCGAGGTACACTACGTCCGCACCGGATTCCTCGATGATCTTAATGACTTTCTCTGAACCGATACCGGTGGGGACACCGGTGACGATGATCCGCTGGGCGGTCTTTCCTGATACTCCTTCACCCCTGGACTTCATCTTTTTGAGTTCGGATATCAGTTCTTTAACATGCTGGTTGAAATCAGCCCGGTCGAAGACAAAGTTCCGTGCCCACATCACCTTGAGCATGTCCTGGCCGGAAAGGGGCGCAGGACTTGCGGTATTAAGGGATGCCAGTTCTCGCATCAGCGCCCGCTGGTAGTTTAGTTCCGAAATCGCAGCCTTCATCTTTTCATCGCTGATGGTGACCCCGAGACGCTTTTCGATCTCATCCCTGCAGCGTGCTACTTCCGAGCGCCAGTACTGTTTCTGGGACTCACCCTTTGCACTTTGCGGGACTTCAAGGACGACCATGGGTTTGAACTTCTCCATGAGTTCGAACATCTTCTTCTTGCCGTCGCAGGTGGTCTCCCCGATGATAAATTCGGAGTTATTGAAAAATGCACACTTCTCGGTTATCGCAAACCCAAATGAGGATTTGATCAGCGGACAAAAGTTACGGGGCAGGTATTTTTCTCCATCGGCAATCGGTTCCTCCTTGGTGGCACAGAGTGTAACCGGTACGGCACCGGCGGCCACGATGAGTTCCTGCGGGGCAAACACGCAATAGAACCCGACGAACTTTTTACCCTGGTCCCTGATATTCTTGATCGCTGCTGATGCATTCGGTATAACCGAATCGAAATAGGTCATGTTTTCTGGTCTCATACTGTTACTCCATCGTTAATTTTTTCCCATGTATTTCCGGGTCCGCGTCGGGTCCGGTTTTCATTCCAATTCCAGTACTTAGGTGCTTTTTTCGGGGACATCTCACCGAATGAGTCGTGTTTCTGCTTTGAGTGGGATGGCGTGTTGTATGGTGAACATCCCCATGCACTTTCCAAGGGCATACTCTTTCAGGTCCTGGACCTGGGCGTCGGTCACATCACCTGCCACTTCCATGATGACGCGGTACTCATTGATGAGCGGGTTTTCCCCGAGATCAAACTGGGCGGTATAATCAAGGTCCGCCTCTACTTTGGTCTTCACGGATGAGAGACTGATATTCCGCATCGCTGCCTCGGTGACAAAGGTACTTGAGTAGCACGCGGCAAACCAAAAAAGACCGAATGCCATCGGGCCTGGTCTTGAGCCTGGACCCGCAAAATTAGGATGACTTGCCTCCATACAATAGGTGCCTTCTTTCACCTTGACCGTTGAACGGAACTGGGGACGGTCCTGTTCAAAAATCCAGTCCCCTTCGATTTTCGCGGTGAACTTTGCTTCCCGGGGATCTTTTTTAATCGCTTCTTTGTAGTCATTGATTTGCTTGGCATCAATATTATTCAGGTCCATAAAGTTAACACTTCTATAATCTTGATATTGAAAGTAAATATATTTTATTAAATAATTGCAAACAAGTGGAATGGTATAATTAACATTTGGTTAAATGAATGTAAATTTAATTCGAATTAATGAAAAAAGAGGTACAATTGGATCCGAAGTGGGAAGAAGGACTCAATGATCACCCGATCTTCAATAATTTCAGAAAAACAAGGGGGTTGAAAATTTTCCCACCTATAATGCAGTCTTTTCAAAATTTCATGCAGGAGATCCCACCCATGTTATGGATTATGAAGGTCTTTTCAATATCTACGGTTATCAGAGGGTAACACCTGAAAACTGACTATCTGGAGTTAACTGAATATTACCATCTCCATTGAAAATGTATACGATCAATTTTAGTGAATGAAAATTGTGTTTTAAAAAAATAAAACAGAATGATCTCAAAGATCAATTCCAAGCCGTCCTATACTATTACCTGAAAAATTCAATAATACTGAAAGATTATCATGCCAAAGATCTCCCTCGGCCTACAAGAAGCCCTACGTCTGACCCTGCACGGGATACAGCCGCTTCCCGCAGAGAACGTTTCTCTGGTTGACAGTGTTGACCGTGTAGCTGCAGCAGATCTCTATGCCCTCGTAGATTCCCCCTTCATGGATTCATCCCGAAAAGACGGCTATGCGGTCATCGCCCATGAGATAGCCGGTGCCACGTTTGAAAATCCTGTTCGGTTGCGGCTTCTGGGTTCTATGGCCGCGGGAGGCGGGAATGATATTCAGGTCTTACCGGGAACAACGGTGAGGGTATTGACAGGTGCCCGCATACCAACCGGTGCAGACGCCGTGTTGGCTGAAGAATATGTAAAATCGGGAGACTCGGAGGTGCTGGTACAAAGCTTTGCCGCACCCGGCAATATTCTGAGACGTGGTAGCGATGTGGCCCTGGGGACCTGTATCCTCCGGACCGGCCAGCAGATATCGCCGGTGATGGCAGGTCTCCTGGCTGCGGCAGGGCACAGTATGGTATCTGTCTTTCGGAATCCCGTTGTAGGGATTATCGGTACCGGCGATGAAATCGTCGAACCGGGCAAACCCCTTACCGAAGGAAAGCTCTACGCAAGCAATATCATGACCCTGGCGGGATGGTGCGCAAGATATAAAATAAAGACTCGCATGACCATTGTCAAGGATGATCGTGCAGCCCTCTTACGTGCCTTGAAGATACTGGCCAATGAAACGGATGCCCTGATAACCAGCGGAGGGGCATGGACCGGAGATCACGACCTGGTTGCTGATGTCCTTCTTGAGATCGGATGGCAGAAGGTGTTTCACCGTATCCGGATGGGGCCCGGTAAGGCGGTCGGTTTCGGTATGCTAAATAAAAAACCCGTATTCGTTCTGGCCGGCGGACCACCTTCCAACCTGATGGGGTTCCTGCAGATCGCGTTACCCGGTCTCCTTGCCCTTTCTGGTCATGCCAACCCGGGCCTGCCAAGGATCACCGCCAGGCTCGCCTCAAAAATTAGCGAGGGTGAATCAGATTGGACAGATTTTTTCTTCGGCACATTGGAATGGAATGACGGGCTCCCAGATTTTTATCCCATGAAAAAAGGCAGCCGCTTATGCACCCTGGCCGAAGCGAGCGCCGTGGCGTCGATACCCGAAGGACAAGACTCTCTTCCGATGGGATCGATCATTTCTGTTCAATGGTTATCGTAGACCATTCATGACTGATTCCGATTTAAACTGTAAGAGAACAAAATTTCCCCTGGTGGTCAACCTGGTGAATTGACCCTGATTGTCGGGTTGACGCTCAATTCAGAGTGGTGGGGGAAGGGACATTTTTAGAACAATCTCGTTGTTCACTTAATTAGATTAACTAAAACATAATCACCATATTTTTTATTTACTCCCACCTAATACTGGTAGTTAAGATTTATTGTATTGGAAATGGAGCCGAAAGTACTATGAGGGGAATACCGGATATCGAACATAATAATAAGAAAAAATGTTTACCCCGTTTTCAGGTGGAACTTTTTCAAAAATATGCCCCGGCTCAGCGATTCACATCTCCGATCCCAGGCATACTGCCGACCTTTGTTATTGAGTTATTAGGTG
>JBAXMF010000084.1:0-8138 GCA_037134435.1 Methanomicrobiales archaeon
GATCGTGATACCGGTAATTGCCAGGATCTCCCGGGAGAGGAACAAGCCCACACCGGTATTCTTCCCAAACCCCCGCTCGAAGATTTTCTCTTTCTCGCCGTCCGGGATACCATCACCATCGTCCTCGCAGACCATGATATGCCCATCGTCGCATTCCTCGATAGAGAACCGAAGGGTCGTAATCTTCCCGCCATATCGTCCTGCGTTGTCGATCAGGTTGTAAAAGACCTTGATAATCAGCGGGTCAGCGAATACTTCCAGGCTGGCAGGCAGGTCATTATTCACAACAATATTCTCAATCGGGGCTTCCATTGCGGCTATCTCTGCGAGTTTGGCGCAGTCCTGCCAGTCGGGGTCCTTGTTCCCGATCTGTTCATATTCTTTGGTAAAGCGGATCATGGCGGAGATCCGTTGTGCAGCGCCGGAAATTTTCAGGAAATACTCGCTGAATGCGGTATCGGGCTGCCCCTGTTCAAGTAGCGCGAGATATCCCTGCAGGATCGAGAGCTGGTAGTTGATGTCATGCCGGGTGATGCTGGAGAGGAGTGTCAGTTTTTTATTTGCCGCGTCGAGCGCTTCTTCCGCCCGCTTGCGCTCAGTGATATCAACAAACAGGGTGAGGTAAGCGGGATTGTCCTGGTATTGGATCGGGGTACCCTTTACAATCACGGATCTCCAGCCCCCATCCTGTGAGAGGAGGTCAATTTCAATGTGGGGGGCTTCGTTCCCGTCACTACGACCAGATATCCTCGTTACCATGTCATCGCGGTGATCCCCTGCAACATGCAGGAGGAGGGGCGTTCCGACAAACTGGTCTGCATCATAACCAAGGACTCGCGAAGATGCAGGGTTCGCATAGAGTATCTTCCCGTCCGGTTCGTGTACTATAATGTAATCGGGCAGGTTTTCCACGAGGTTCCGGTTGAACGTCTCGCTCGCGAGGAGTGCCCGCTCTGCCTGTTTGCGGGTGGAGACATCCCGGACAACCGCCTGGAGATACCGGGTATTTCCAAGCCGGATACTGTTGAATGTCACTTCAGCATCGAACGGGGTGCGGTCATAATGGAGATGGACCCATTCGAAAAACTGGGGCTCACCAGACAGGGCAGCATCAATCTTTTCCTTGACCTTTTCAGAAGAAAGTCGCCCGTCCGGCTGGCGTTCAGGTGAAAATTCTACGGGGGAATGCCCGATAATCTGGTCCAGCGAACAGCGGAAAATAGCCATTGTACTACGGTTGCAGTCCAAAAATACCCTGTTGTCCATCATGAAGAGGGCATCAGTAGCCGTCTCAAAAAGGGTCTTGAACTTCTCCTCGCTCTCCCGCAGGGCTTCCTCAACCAGTTTCCGGTCGGTGATATCACGGGTGATGGCAAGCAGTGAAATGATAGTCCCTGAAAGGTCACGTTCGGGAATGATGCGCGTCAGGAAGTACCGCAGGCCGGAAGTGGTGGAAACCGGCAGCTCGACTTCCTGTTCTTTTCCCATTTCAAGAGTCCAGCGAAGTGACCCTTCGATAAACCGGTTCCATTCGACAGATGTGTCGAATTCCAGCGGATTTCTGCCACGGATCTGCTGTAACGGGATTCCTAGCAGTCGCTCGAAAGCCGGGTTGCAGTAGATATAGCGCAGGTTCGTATCAAAACGCACGATCAAATCCGTCGCGTTCTCAACCAGCGAAGTAAAATCATGTTCCCGCTGCCGAAGTGCTTCCTCCGCACGTCTCCGCGTTACCGCATAACAGATCTTGTTCGAAAGCTCGGCAAACTGGGCCTTTGGTTCACCCCCTTTCTGGAGATAAAAATCAGCACCTTCGTTAATTGCCTCAATGACCACCTCTTCACGCCCCTTGCCGGTGAAGATAATGAACGGGGTAGTATTCCCCAACGCTTTGAGTTGCTTCAGGAACGAGATCCCGTCTATCTCAGGCATCTGGTAGTCGGAGATGATTACATCATACATTTCCGTGTTCAAACGGGCGAGTGCCTCGCGGGCGGAAGTCAGCGTATCGACAACGAACGATCCCCCTCTCTCAATATACAGTTTTCCAATTTTAAGCAGACCCGGTTCGTCATCAACATAAAGGACCCTGATTTTATCTGCCATTAAACTAAACTGTCTTTTGAACGAAATGTATCTTTCGGCATTATGATCTGGAACCGGTTTTACCTAAAACAACAACATCTGAACAGAAACCCAACCCCTGTGGATAATCCCCATCCGGAAAAATCCATAATCTTTCATAATCTCTAAAAAGCAACACAAAACCAGCCATTAAGGAATCAAACTAAACATTCTTCTCGTTTTAATTCAAACCCCCTCACTCCCCTTCCCGTTCAACTTCTCAATCAAACTCATCACCCGCTCCTTCGTTTCATCAGTCGCAACGATATCCTTCGTAATCGTAATATCGGCAATATCCCCTTCTTTGATCCCGCCAGAAAAACCGCAGGCAAATTGAATATCACTATCTCATCCCCACATAACAGAAGAGCGGCCAATTCTCCTTCAATCCTGTCCAGGGTTGCTGTAATTTCCATCATTATCCTTCACATCCAACTGGGGAATGGAACCTTTACCTAACGATTTTCAGTAATCATAGAAGGCCTGGGCAGCAGTATGCCCTGAAAAATCCTTGCAATTATATCGATTGTAAGTGCAGTCGCAGACCGTTCTGGCTGAACTCTGTGAAATCCCCGTCTGCTGCGTAGTCACAGTCTTTGCAATACCTGCAATCGGCTGGCAGCTTGCCTGTCCTGTTTTGACATCGTACTTCGTGCTATCGGTTGCCACCGTTACATCGCCGTTCAGCTCGGTGCGATATATCGCCGATCCCACCTGGGCCAGGCGACCATAGGTTGCTGATGTTGGATGACCATAGGAATTCCCGGCCCCGACTTCTATGACGCTGATCTTCGGATGTACTTTGGAAAGGAAGGCTCTGCTGGATGACATGGCGCTGCCATGGTGCCCGACCTTGAGGATATCAGCCTGAAGATTCGGTCCGCTATTGACAATACGGCTTTCGGTATCGACATTGGCATCACCCATAAACAGGAATGACACCTTCGTCGGGTCATCTTCAGTACGATGAAGTTCTGTTTGATGTCATCGGAGAAGGTGGCGGTTGGGTTTCGGACCGGGATGGTCAGCGGTCGGATCCAGGTTTGATCGTGTCTCATGGTCGGGCATTAAAATGACCAGGGCAATATCGGAATTGGGAAATCCTGCGTTTATGGTGGTATTTTATGGCACTTTGGAAAAGGATGAACCCCAAAATACGGTCATTTATCGTTTGAATTTGGGGGGAAACGCCCAATTTGACCTTATTAAGTATTTTTAGCAATCGAAGCCAAATGCGGGCGATTTAAACGAACGAGAATGGATTTTATGGGTTGGGGCGGGGTGTGGATACCCACCTGCGGGTATCGTTTCGATAATTCGGGCGGAAAATAGGGGAATTTACCTGATTTTTGGGGTTAACGTAGGTATGCCAGGGGTACCTGCAGGTGTTGTTGAGTGACCAGCCGAACCTGGAGATACCGGATTCATTTGTTTTTACTGATATTGGGTACCGGGTCCTTCAGTTTCGGTTCGAGGAGTCTGGCGGGGATTGGGGCGACTACCGAGCTCGGTTATATGAACTCAATCGGTAGGACCTCATGGCCAACGGCCGGTTCGACCTCGGTGAGGACGTACGGTGGACGTCGTTCGCGAAGACGTTTGATGTGGTGGGTAAGGCGGGATCCCTTTTTTTGTGCTGTCGAATGATTTCGGGATATGACCATTTGTGACAACTGCGGTAAGTGATTTACCATCAGAACATCCGCCACATACCTGTCGGCACCGTCATCTCAAACCGTGCTCCCTTCCCCGGCTTGCCCGTCTCATGGATTGAAATTCCAGTAATGTCAAGGATCTCCCGGGAAATGGCTAAACCAAGCCCCGTATTCTTCCCGAATCCACGTTCGAAGATCTTCTCCTTCTCCGCTGCAGGGATACCGTCACCATCGTCCTTGCAAACGATCATATGGTCATCGCCGGATTCCTCAACAGAGAACCAGATGGTCGTGATCTTCCCGCCATACCGGGCTGCATTGTCCATCAGGTTGTAAAACACTTTGACAATCAGCGGGTCGGCGAACACTTCCGTACTGGCTGGGAGGTCATTCTTAACCACAACCTTTCCCAGCGGGGCTTGCTTTGCTGCCGTGTCCACGATTGTACGGCATTCCTGCCATGTGGGAGCGTGGACACCGATCTCCTCGTATTCCTTGGTGAACTGGACCATTGCGGCGATCCGCTTAGCAGCGGTTGAAACCTTACTAAAATACTCATTCTGTGTGTTACCGGGCTCCTTCTTTTCGAGGATGCTGAGGTAACACATCTGCACCGTGAGCTGGTTGTTGATATCGTGGCGGGTGATGGACGAGAGGAGGGTCAATTTCCTGCTGGCAAGGTCAAGTGCATCTTCTGCACGTTTACGTGCCGTGATATCCCTGATATTGCACTGGATAATTTTTTTATCGCCGACATGGTAGACATTGCTGATAAACTCGACATCTACACTCCGGCCATCTTTCGTTTCCAATGGGAGGTCTTCGTACCGGACATATTCATTCGTTTTCAGTTCACAGAATGCACGTTGGGCAATGGTTTTATCCTTGATGAACCCGAGTTCCCAGAGGTGCCTCCCGATAAAATATTCCAACGGGTATCCCAGCATATCAATAAGGAATGTATTGACATCGATAATTTTTCCGGTCTCTTCTTCAAGGATGATAATACCGTCCTGTGCAGTTTCAAAGAGGCGGCGGTACTTTTCTTCGCTCTCCCGCACCGCCTCAATTTGCCAGATATCAGTGATATCACTGATCGTAATACGGACCGTGGTCGCCTCGCCGTTCCCGCGGGACCTGAATCCTTCCAGTCGGGCAGGGAACATTGAGCCGTCGCCCCGTTGAATCATAAGAGTGCATGCCTGATTTTTCTTGCGGTTCAGCACGGAAACGAAATACTGGTCCCATACTTCAAGATCTTGTGGGGCGATGAACCGCCCAAGCCCATGGTTGATTATCTCGTCCCGGTCAACCCCAAGGAGCGTGGCACTGGTGAGGTTCACACCAGTTATCAGTGCCTTATCGGTAAGCGAAAGATAACCAACCGGGGCAGTTTCGTAGAGGTCGAAATACTTGTCCCGCGATTCTTCGAGTGCCAGCTTCGATTTTATAAGATTTTCAGCCTGCATTTCAAGTTCGATCTGGTGCACACGGAGTTCGTGGATGAGTTGTTCCGGGGTCTGGTATTCCAGCCCGGGAGAACGTTTCGGGGAGCGTGCGAGCTGCTCCTCTGCATCATCCCTCAGGGAACGGGCACTGGCCGTGTTCGTCTCATCCGTTGCTGCCTTCTTTTCTTGTGGTGTCATCAGTTCTCCGCGTTGCCTGTATCTGCGATAAGCCACGCACCGTTCGGCACCACCATCTCAAACCGTGCCCCCTTACCTGGTTCTCCATTTTCGATAATCGTGATCCCGGTTATTCCAAGTATCTCACGGGAGAGGAAGAGCCCCAGGCCCGTGTTCTTGCCAAAGCCCCGTTCAAAGATCTTCTCCTTCTCCTCAACTGAGACCCCATTTCCATCGTCACTACAGACAATTACAAAATTCCCATCCCGTTCCTCAACAGAGAACCGGATGGTCGTGATCTTCCCTCCATACCGGACGGCGTTGTCCATCAGGTTGAAAAAAACCTTGACAATCAGTTGGTCTGCGAACACCGTCATATCATCGGGGATATCATTTACCAGCCTGATATCGCCAAACGTTACATCTTTTACCACGGTGTCCAAAGGAGTGCGGATATTCTGCCAGACAGGTGCATTGACCCCGATACCTTCATAAATTTTGGTGAATTGGATCATTGCCTGTATGCGTTCAGCAGCATGGGTAATTTTGTTAAAGTACGTACTGAACGAGGGGTCTGGCTGCTCCATTTCCAGGAGTTCCAGGTAGCCCATAAGCACCGTGAGCTGGTTATTGATATCGTGCCGGGTGATGCCGGAGAGTAACGTAAGTTTCTTGTTCGCTATCCCAAGAGCCGCCGAGAACTGCCGAAGCTCCTCTTCATGGAACTTCATTTCATTTTCGAGTTCTACACGTTCGGTAATGTCCTGCCCCTGGGCGATCGTGGCTAGCACAGCCGTGCCATCGGGAGTCCGGATATTTGCCGAGTTCCAGAGAACGGTTTTTACTTCACCAGAGATCACATTGAAGATCGGGATCTCCACAATCTTCCATTGCTCACCAGCGACAGCCTTTTGGATCAGGTCCATTGAGGCATCGCAACTTTCCGGGGGAAAAAGGACATCCAGGTGCTTACCGATTACCTGCTCCCCGGTCTGACCGGCCAGTTCCTCGAAGGCGTGGTTGAACCGGGTAATCTCAAATGCCGGGTTCCAGACGATGATCGGGGCGTTGGCATAGTCGAACAGGTTGCTAAGATATCCATTGCTCTCTTTGAGCGCCTCTTCTGCCCGCCTGCGCTCCATCTCTCCGGCTGCCCGCAGTGCCACCAGTTTGAGCACCGCTTCTGCCAGTGCGGGATCCTTTAAGGGTTTTTGCCCTATCACCGCAATAAGGCCTATGGGTGTATGGTCAGAACTCCACAGGGTGGTGCCAACATAGCTCTCGGCGTTGAGATCCCGGAGTGCGGCATCACGGGGAAATAACCGGCAGACTTCCTGCTCGAAACAACAGATCGTCTTTCCTACGACGTCGCCACAAGGGGTATCTTTTAATGCGTATGTTACGTTAGTGTCAAACTTTCCGTCATTGTAAATAGCAACCGTCCGGGCGGTCAGGCCGTCCCCATCGAGCGTATCGATGCAGACATAGCTCATGTCCAGGTGTTCTGCAAGGTATCGTGCCAGGGTGTTAAAGAAATCTTCACCCGAACCCGGGTAACCGCACTGCACAAGGAAGGCCCGGGTGTCATCGAGGAGTTTTCGTTCGGTAATATCCTGTACCATGCCATGAAGCCCGAAGACCGTTCCATTCTCATCGAGTTTCACGCCACCGGATGCATCCGTCCATCGTATGCTGCCATCCGGACGGATCATTTCCAGTTCAAGGTCATACGGTTCACCGGTTGTCAGCGCTCTCGTAACCGCTTTGTTGAGAAGATCCCAGCTGGGGGGAGTATAGATACGCGGAAGTTCTGCGTAGGTTGGCGCAGGAAGTGAGGGGTTCCATCCGGCAATTTTGCATAATTCCCCGGACCAGGTCACGATATCGGTTTCTATCACCCAGTCCCAAGTACCGATATGCGCCAGGCTATGTGCTTCTTTCAGGTGGAGAAGAGCAGATTCCAGTTCAAGTTCTGCCCGCTTGCGCTCAGTAATATCATCATATACAGCGACTATTTCCCCGCTGTGCAACCGGAACACCCGGTTCTCGTACCAACTGGAATATTTCTCATCGATGTAGATTTTCTGTGGGAAATATGCCGGAATTCCTGTCGCCCAGACCTGCTGAAAGACCGGGATTAATCCATATTCGTCAATGGCGGGACGTAGTTCAAAAAGACTTTTTCCTACCACTTCCTCTTTCGATTTTCCCTCGATCTCCAGCGCTGTTTTGTTGAAATCTCTGATAATGTAATCTTTGCCGGATGCCCCGTTATTTCTGACTTCGTAGATGGCAACCCCGCTGTTGATGGTGTTAAAAATTCCCCGGAAGCGGTCCTCACTCTCTGCAAGCATCATTTCTGCCTGTTTACGGTCGGTGATGTCCTGGATAACAGCCACCGCCCCGTTTATGTTCCCGCCATCATCGTGGATTGACACTGCTGAAACAATAATCGTTGCTAAACTCCCGTTGAATCGCTGGATATTGATAATATCTACCGGTGCTGCTTCTCCTTTCGTCAGTACGCGGGAGGCAGCCCAGTCCTCGGGCTGAAGCGCTACACCGGTATCCGGCCACCATCCTTTATACTCGATAAATTCCTGCATGTCGGAAGAGTGCGGAACCACCCCGTCGGTGACACCCCAGATCCGGTTCACCATTGCATTGGCCGCTAAAATCTGCCCGGTTTTGGCAAAGATGAAAATCCCTACAGGAAGGATTTCTAAAGTGGTGC
>JBAXMF010000085.1:0-8105 GCA_037134435.1 Methanomicrobiales archaeon
ATAAGAAGGACGCCCCAAGTGGTACTGCCCGTACCATCCTGCAGATCCTTGATGAGGAACTCGGGGAACGCAGGAAACAATATGGTCGTGAGGGAATGAAGGAGAGAGAAAAATCCGAGATTGGTGTCCATGTTATCAGGGGCGGAGATATAGTTGGAGACCACTCAGTAATGTTTTCCGGCAATTTTGAAACGATTACGCTGTCCCATCGTGCGTACGACCGCTCGGTATTTGCCCAGGGAGCGCTACGGGCGGCACGCTGGGTCGTCTCCCGGGAACCGGGTATCTATGGGATGAACGAAGTTTTGGACCTTGCCGGAAAATCATCTCATTAATCGTATTATTCTGGTAGTACCGATACCTTATTTATATTTTTAAGCAACTCAGTACAGGAGTTAGTGATTTTATTTATGACTGCAATTGTTGACGAAGAAAAATGCACGGCCTGTGAGACATGTGTCGATGAGTGCCCGGCCCAGGCAATTATGATGAATAATGAAAAGGCGAAGGTAGACAAAGAACTCTGTGTTGATTGTGGGTCCTGTGTCGATGTATGCCCGTCAGAGGCAATCCATCTCGAATAAAAATCAAACGATTTAATTACTTTACTGATGTAGCTCTTTTCTATCTATGATCAATGTAGGAGTATTAGGCGCGACGGGCGCTGTAGGTCAGCGATTTGTACAACAACTCGCTGATCATCCCTGGTTTAATCTCAAAACTCTCACTGCCTCGGACAGGAGTGCAGGAAAGTTGTACCGGGATGTTGTAAACTGGCGGCTGGATTCACCATTTCCTGAAAATTTTGGCGATATTCGTATAAGCCCGACCACCACCGCGAGCCTGAAGGATGTTGATCTGGTCTTTTCTGCATTACCTGCAGAGATTGCAGGCGGTGTGGAGACGATGTGTGCTGATGCGGGTATCGCTGTCTGCAGCAATGCAAGTTCACACCGTATGGAGAAGGATATTCCGCTCATTGTCCCCGAGGTAAACCCTGATCACCTGGGACTTATCGATGTGCAGCGGGACAATGGAAGAGATGGGTTTATCGTTACAAATCCAAACTGCTCGACAATTATGCTTGTTATGTCTCTTGCTCCCATCAGGTCCTATGCATTTTCAGATGTGAGGGTTGCAACGATGCAGGCCATTTCAGGTGCCGGTTTCCAGGGTGTAGCGGCAATGGCGATCTATGACAACATCATCCCTTACATCGGGGGTGAAGAAGAGAAAATGGAGACCGAGTCCCTAAAGATAATGGGGACTCTTGAAGGTTCTGAAGTGAAGAATGCCCCTTTTAAGGTAAGCGCAAGCTGTCACAGGGTGGCCGTAATTGATGGCCATACCATGGCAGTATGGATTGATATCAAGGAGAAGGTGGAGAACGTCATCGAATCATACCGGCTCTATGTTCCCCCTATCAGTGGTCTTCCTACCCAGCCCAAGAAATCGGTTCACCTGTTTGATGAACCTGACCGCCCCCAGCCGAGGCTTGACCGGCTTCGCGGGGATGGGATGACCGTATCAGTAGGGAGGGTCCGTGAAGGGCTCCGGTATGTCACTATGGGGCATAATACAATCCGGGGGGCTGCTGGGGCATCAGTCCTTAATGCCGAACTGATATACACAAAAAAATACCTCTGACGGTGACCGCGGACATGATCAAAGACAATACCGTATTCGTCGGAAACAAACCCGTCATGAACTACGTTCTGGCAGTCGTTACCCAGTTCAACAACGGAGCACAGGAAGTAGCCATCAAGGCGAGGGGGAAGGCGATATCCCGGGCCGTAGATACCGCGGAAATTTCATTAAACCGGTTTCTGGAAGGGGTCAATAAAAAAGAGATCATTACCTGCACGGAGGTGATTGATACCGATAGTGGAAAGACAAATGTCTCCAGTATCGAGATCATCCTCTGTGTACAGGGCAGCGAATTAACGGAACAATAAAAATTTTAACCTATTGAGACATTAATTCAGTTTTAGCCGTATATTTAGGCTATTATGGAAAATGGCGTGGAATTATGAGGTTTCTGCTTCAGGGGCACCAGAAAGGATATAAGATTTGCATCGAAATATAGTATTGATGAGAATAAGCGCCATCGCCGTACTATGCATACTTATTATCGGTATGGCGGTGCCGGTCCTGGCCGCGAATGATGAGCGTTATAGTTATATCACGATTAAAGATATGACCATCAATCTTGAGAAGGACCAGGCAAATATCAAGGTAAATTATACCGTTGACCCCGGTACACAACTCATCGTACTACTACTCGGCAAACAGGACCTGAAAGTCAAGTTATTAAAAGTGTTAAATTATGAAGATGCCACGGTAAAAAACGTGGAGATGAATAGTGCCGAGTTCCAGGTTAATGATATTTCCTATGATTATGGTAAAGGGATCTACTGGTTCCCGGAACACGAGTTTAATGTAGTAATTCCAAATCTGCGGGTTGTGTCGCCACAGGTCGCGCGGGAATACCGGAATACCAAAAATTTTACTGAAGGTATGGGCTTTTTTGACCGGTAACAATTATTGTTAGTTTCCTGGCTGACACCAAGGATTTGTTCTATTTGTCAATAAATAAAGATGAATAACTATTTTTTTTGGTTCCGTTACAGTGCCGACAAGCAAAGACTAAATAAAATTTGTGAAACGCGATTATGTTTCCAACTGCAACTGGAAATACCTGAACCATCCTAAATCTACCCGATGTTGAACATGGTTTTTCAGTACGAACTCGTTATTTATTTCGTTTTTTTCTGTATATCCCGCAGGCTTGTGCTGGGAGCGGGTCAAGGCGTTCGAGGATTATTTTGAGGGACAATAAGTGTGCCTTCAACAGGACCACAAAAGAGGCGGTGCAAAAATACGGGCAAACGATTTTTTACATTCAAATGTGCCTTGAGTTTTTGGGGTCTTTAAGCAACATCGCTAAATTCTTCCTCTGGTTGGTGGCTCACGATCCACCGGTTAATATAACGCTTAATGCCAACACCGGCGAATACACAGGCAAACCCACCTATGACCCCGTAGAAAATATACTGGAGTGCTGTATCGATTGAGGGGGGATCGGCCACGATTGAAAATGACATGACATAAGTAATTGCGCCATAGGCGATCAGGCCAATTGCACTGATGAAGAACGGAAATACAATGACCTTTGCAAGTCCTTCCCGTTCATAAAAGAAGTTATCGATGATAATTCCTATTGATGAAACAACTCCCCCAAAGGTAAACCAGAGCACAGAGCCATAGATAAAGGTCACCAGGTAATCGAGTATTCCGAATGATCCATCCAACGGATATTGTTGGAGAATACTCCTAAGCCCCAGCACTATTCCAACAATGAAGAGTAGTATACCCACGATATAGGTGGCAAATGAAAACCTGTTCCGTTTTAATGATGTCCGGAGAGCCTTCATAAATCCCCTGAATGAATCATCAATCCCAAACCCGCGGTACAGGAGGTACATACCAATGACTCCGATGACAATGGTCGTCGCATATTCAGGATGTTTGAAAAGGTATGCTCCCACATACAGGAGCATCGCAAGTCCGAGTGGGACCAGGAAGATCCTTGAAAATTTAGGGTCATTCAGGAGTTTCTTGATGGTATAATAGGTGCCTTCCAGGTTTGCGATCTGTGATACAACAACACGACGAATGCTCGCTACCGGTAATTTTGACTGGATAATCGGAATAACAAATTCATCCTCTGCACCATCGGCAATCATGATGCAACTTGTTACACCGGTCTGCGAAACGACCATTTCCAGGTGTTCTGCGATGCGGCGATCACCCTCGATCATATGCAGATGGTTACCTGAAATCAGTGCCACCTCGACGTCCTCGCCGGCGGCTTTCAGTTCGTCGTAGGTCTTTACCGCCTGGAATATTGCATTCACATCGGAATCTTCAGGATCGGCGAGGGCCAGGTTCACTGCAGCATTGAGGCATTCTTCACGACCGATTACCGGGCTAACTATCCCTGCCTTGTATCCGATATCATCGTCACGGTCTACGGAGAGGACCAGTGTTCGCCCAAGTGCCATTTCAGTATAGGTGTAGGGCACGAATCTATTAAATAATTGCCCGTGCAGGGAAAAAAGGGGGATATTTTAAGATTATAGCATTTTTGAACGCTGTAGAAGCAGGAGATCGTCTGTTGTAAGTTTCTCCCCGGCACGGAACATCTTGAAGATGTGCTCAGCTTCTTTCCTGACGGCTTTCTGCTCCTTGGTAACTTTGACTTTCTTTGTCTTCTTGCGGAGCCCGGAAATAACTTTGTCGTAGTCACGAAGCTCTTTCTGGCATGCAATGAAGAATTTGTGTTCAGCATCGGCGGCTTCCTGGGCCTCAACAAAGAGCCTGTGCTGTGCATCAGCCTCTTCACGCGACTTGTCCGCTTTCCGGTAGAACTCCACCATCAGGTCGTGGTGTTTCTGGGCGAGCTCCGCCATCTCGGTGACTTTCGCATGAATGTCAGATGCCTCTTTTCTATTTTCCCGGGCAGAGGTGATCTTCGTCTTGATCTCCTTGTTCTGCTCTAATTCTGCCTCCTGTTCCCGGACAGAGGACTTCATCTGCTTGATCTTGTCGATCAGCTCCCGTTCTTTATCGGTGCTGATGACTTCAGTCTGCTGGCGGAATTCAAGGAGTTCTATCTGTTTCTGAAGTTCCTTGATACCCCGGTTTTTTACGCCGCCATGCTCCTTTTTGAAGGACTCAATTTCATCAAAAAATTCGTTGGCCTTCTCATTTAAGTCATTCCGGCGGTCCTTAAATGACTGGACCTCATTGTTTGATTTATCCCGGAGGTCCTTGTTGGTCTGCGCCTCTTCGACATATTCCCGTGTCTTGTTGTTTAAGGCGTTCCGCTCTTTTGCATACTTACTTGCAGCTGCATTCAGCTCATTTCTTCTGTTTTTATGCTGTTCAGACTCGGCGAGAATCTTTTTTCTCTTCTCAATTAATTCGTTCAACATGCACTACTCATCCTCGATAATCGATTTCGGTAATACCCTCGGACAGGAAAGACTGGTTTATGTAATAACGGTGGACAGGATGAGGGAGGATTAGGACAAGTACAGCGTACTACCCGGCAGTTTCCCAAAAGAACACCCGCAGGTGCTGCCCTTGGAACAATCCGTAGAAACGATAATTTTGTAGCGCAACCTGTGTTGCCCTTGTTCATCTGTCTGTTCATGATGTTCAACTCCCGATACCAATCTGACGTTTGAGCCTTCCGTGGCGGTTGACTCGGGTCAGATACCCAAGCATTCCAGATGAGGGATTATCTGAAAGACTTTCTATCATTCAAAGGACATCGGAACTATTAAGGGTTTCGCCGAAACCCGATACTCCGGATGAGATGCCGGGTGCCAGTTTTTTTATGCCCACCTTGGTAGATGTCCCCTGTCTGGAAATAGAAAAAATATGTTGACCCGGGAGAATACCAATGAATATTCTATTGATTTACATGACAAGGTCGCTCAATTTGCAATAACAGAAATTGTTATGCCAGGGTGACTGGGGGCGAGATCACTGCAATTTTCTGGAGAAGAGACGGGGTCAGAACAAATTACTCAAAATGGAAGAGTTGTGGTGTAACAGATTATTTGGTTACCCAACCCATTCCAGAAGACTTCCGCCACTTGTCATATCGCGGGATTTTCTGTTTTTTGGCAGTTCTACCATCTTTGGGTTTGCTTTTTTCTGGTCCATATCCTCGATCATAGACTTGTAGGTCTGGCGGTTTCCCAGAAGTGCGGCTTTTTCGACACCGGTCATGATTGCGAGGACCCTTACCTTGCCTTCCATATCGTTCCGTACACGGGCACCCCAGATAACATCTGCGTGGGGATCGAGTTCGTACGTGAGCGAAGTGGCGATTTCCTCTGCATCCTGGAGTGTAAGGTCGCTACCTCCCGTGATATGAATCAGGCTCCCTGTGGCGCCGCGGTAATCAATGTCGAGCATCGGGTTGGAAAGGCATTCCCGAACAACGCTCTCTGATTTGTTCTGCTGCTTGCTTTCGCCGACAAGCATCACGGCAACTCCGCCCTTGCTCATAATCGCGCGCACATCTGCGTAATCGATATTGATTAATGACGGTTCTGTTATCGTTTCGCTGATGCCCTTTACCGTCTCTCCGATTAACTGGTCCATCACCGAGAATGCCTGTCCAAGGGGCAGGTTCGGTACGAAATTCTTCAGCCGGTTGTTGTCAAGGACAATTACTGAGTCTGATGCGGCAGATAGTGCCTCAAGTCCTTCTTCTGCCCGGATCAGGCGTGCTTTTTCCACCTGGAACGGGTAACTTACCATTGCTACAACGATTGCGCCCTGTTCTTTTGCGATCTGGGCGACAACCGGCGCTGAACCCGTTCCAGTACCGCCCCCCATTCCTGCTGTAATGAAACAGAGGTCTGCGGATTCGAGGAGTGCTTCGAGTGTTGGCCTGGCCATCTCCGCCGCACGTTTACCCACATCAGGGTAACCGCCTGCACCAAGTCCCCGTGTCAGTGATTTTCCTATCAGGACTCTTTTGTCTGCCTGGACCATGTCAAGGTGCTGTTTATCGGTATTGATCGCGATAGTTTCAGCACCGTTTACCCCCATGTGGTGTAACCGGTTGACGGTGTTGTTTCCCGCGCCACCGCATCCGATGATTACAATACGCGGCTGCCCGACAAAATCATCGTCAATTGCACCCCCGTTTTTCATCTCCTTTTCAATCTCTGAATTTTTCAATGCTTCGTTGATAATAGTCTGCATCTTTACATACCCTCCTAAACCTTGAATGAAACCTGGTCGCTGTCTCTGATTATACGGCCTGATCGCCGTTCGATGAGTTGACGAACCGCATCCCGCACCGCTTCTGATACTGTCGGAAATTCTCCGGCATCTACCATCTGCTCTAGCAATTCGATCTGTTGTTCGGGTAACCGGAGTGTGATTCGTTTCATCATTACTATCACCAGTATCTGACAATTGACTGACAATTGTCAGACAATTGGCAGACGGATAGATCCTATGCGTCTGACTAACCAGATAATCAGCAATATTACGTTTATCTATATAAATCTTTTTGGATCCGCCAGGGCCCGTATAAAATGGGCAGACTCGCAACGAATTTAAGCCCCGATATTTAACATAAATCCATAATTGAGGACGAAATTATGGGATCAGGGCTTCCGGGAAAAGTAAGGCATGGGGGGAAGATAAAACAACACCTCGAGTTGACGGGGCAGACTGCTATTGATTTCAGTGCAAGCCTGAATCCCTTCCCCCCTGCAATAGAATGGGATTTTCCACCTGCTCTTCTCGATCATTACCCCGATGATGATTATATTCAGCTAAAGGAAGTAATCGGCCGCCAGTTTCACCGGGATGTTGAAGAAATCGCAGTAGGTAATGGGTCAATAGAATTAATCCGTTTATTTTGCCTGGCGATGTTCCGGAGCAACGGTGCTGCAAAGATAGACCCTCCTACGTTTGGGGAATACCTCCTGTCTGTGCAGCTGGCTGGTGGGCACCAGGTGAAAGAAGGTGAAATTCCAATTGCTGCATTCCTGTGCAACCCAAATAATCCGACAGGACAGATCTTCGGGAAAAAAGAGGTTTCCAAACTTCTCAAATCGTACGCTGATCAGGGAACCTGCATGTTCCTTGATGAAGCATTTATTGAATTGTCAGACCCGGGGGAGAGTCTGATTGGGACACGGGACACTCACCTTTGTCTCCTTCGTTCGCTGACCAAGTGTTTTTCAGTCCCCGGTCTCCGGTTTGGCTATGCATTTGCGGACCCGGATCTTGTGCGCGCGCTGGAAGTATTGCGTCCACCCTGGAGTGTGAATGCGTTTGCAGAATGTTTTGCGATCCAGGCCTTTAAAAAATACCGGGAACTGGAAGAATCACGGATGAAAATCAGGGGTGAGCGCAATTTCCTTGTAAAGTCTCTTCAGGACCTGGGATTTTCGGTCACACCGCCATCTGCGAACTTTATCCTTGCCGACATTGGCATGGACGCCGGAGCCCTTTGTAACTCCCTGGCCCGTCATGGAATCCTCGTCCGCGACTGCACATCGTTC
>JBAXMF010000086.1:0-8097 GCA_037134435.1 Methanomicrobiales archaeon
GGAGTGACTGTTTTCGCAGGTTTCATTTCCCCCCCCTTTCACATCCCCCAGATAGTAATAGGGAATCGGCGTGGATTATCGGCTGTTCCGTCATATACCCGGTTCTCCAAAAATATCTTCTCGTCCCATGGTTTTTCCACCGTCCGATCAAAGATGATGAGATGTGCCTCATCTGCACCGCAGCGATCTGCATACTTCCACGCCTGGGCCATCCCATCAATAATCGTCTGCTCTCGAGACTTGTGGAGAACTTTCAGTTCGATAATCACTCTCTGAAACGAGCCGTCCTTTCGTCGCCAGAGGATGAAGAGATCGGTCCGTGTCCTGCCCAGCCCGTACTCACGGTCTATCCGCCCTCCACCATTGATAATCCGCTGAAGGAATGCCTGGAGAAGGATCTGAGGGCCTGCTTCTTTGTAGTGAAACCGTTCGATCCAGGACTCTGAATTCTCCCGGAAGAACTGCCGGAAGGATTCGAGCAGGCTCGTAATTTTCAATCTGCCCTCTTCATCAACATACCAGGACTGCCGAATCGCCATCCCTGACTGGCTCTCCCAGGCGAGCTGCCGGGGGATGATCTCCTGGTAAATTCGGTTGGAGATCAAAATCTCCCCGTCCATCGCCTGGGTAATCAGGCCAAGGTCCTGGACATACTCAATGTCTTCAGCACGAAGCATCCCTTCATAGACATCTCCCATGAGGATCGGTTCGATCACCCGTCTCACCCGTTCCTCTTTGAGTTTATCTGCCAGTTGATCGAGATGGGTCTCCCTCCTGAGTATCAGGCGTTCTTTGGCCTCTTCAACCATTTGCGTCGTGATCGGATTCTTCCGATCTTTTCCTTCTTCGAGTTCGAAACAGGTCTCATATGCAAGGGCATTGACAAGCCATGGCTGGCCGGAGGTCAAGTCCCAGACAGCATCCAGAGCGGCAGACTCAAAGACCTGCCCTGTCTCTTCGGTATGCTGGAGGCAGAGTGTACGGATATCATCGGCAGAAAAGTTACCCAGTCGTAAGGATTTTGCCTTGATATTGAATGCACTTCCGCCGGTGATGATCATCTGATCTTTGTCAGAATGGATCCGATAATCTCTGACATCACGGACCCCGCAGAGGATGACGGTCAAGGGAAAAGAAGCGGGCCTGTTAGGATATCCGGACCTGAGCTGACGGAGGACCGAAATCAGCGTATCTCCCACAAGTGCATCGATCTCATCGATGAGGAGTACAAGTGGTCGGTCCATTTGTTTACACCATAGTGCGAGAATAACCGCAAGTGCTGCATCTTCTCCACTATCTTCAATAACGAAGTTTTTCTGTTCAATCAGTGACCGATCGTTTAAGGTTGCTTCCGCTTCATATGCGAGCTGGGTGATAATTGCTTTTATTCCCCGCTTCACATCCCCTCTCGCAGTCTGTCCAACCTCAACATTTACATATACTGCATAATACTGCTCCTCATGGTTGATATAATCCAGTAAAGCCATAAGACAGGAGGTCTTTCCACTCTGCCTTGGCGCATGAAGGACGAAATATTTCTCCTGGTCAATAAGGTGCAGGATATCAGACAGGTTTAACCTGGAAAGTGGGGGAAGACAATAATGTTTCTTGCAGTTGACCGGTCCGGCGGTATTAAAGAACCTCATCCTACAGGGTATATCAATCGCAGGGAATATAGGTTTTCGGATGGTAGGATTATCCGAACTCTCAAGTGGACAATTTTCCCCCCCGTTCAGATCTCCCAGGTGGTGAATAGTGAACCGGTGAGGTTTACCGGTAATCACGTCAAAAACCCTTGGTCCTCTAAAAATATCTTCTCGTCCCGATAGTACGTGCTGGAGTGAATCAACGACCTCGGGTAGCAGCGTGTCCCAAAATTCAGGATATAAGTATGCAATAGATTCATTTCAAGGGTTTTATGGAAAAAAAGAAGAGCCGTCCGAACTTGTCACCCACCGGAGTGAATAGTTATATCGATGAATCAGGAGATGTCAACAAAAGAAAATCCAACCCTATTCCAGCCCCTTTATTCCCAAAATGAGCGGGTGTATGATCGTTGCCCACACGTTAGTACCCCCCTTCCGGTAAGGGCCCTGATTTTTGTTCCTTAGCGCCCATATTCCTGCCTGTTTAAGAAAATAACCAATTATGAGCCTTATTTTTGAATACCCCCGATAACCCCTTCTTTTATGAGAATCCGGGCTCGAAATGGGGTCGGAAAACTGCACCTTTCTGTTACCTGGCACATTGAAAGACTGGAAACGGAACCTTTCTTGAGCCTGGAATTTCGAGTCCGGACCCAGATACAGGTCTGTTCAATGACGGTTTTTTATTTGTGTGGGGCATACGAATGGTAAAACGAAATGAGGCTGAAGGGTCGACACAAATATTTACGGGTACCTGGTAACCTCTACCCCCATTGCGGAGAAATGCTTGTCGTTTGTAACAACCGTGGCATCAACAGACCGGGCTGATGCGGCGATAATCGCATCTGCAACCGATATTCCCGGTCGTTTTATTGTGCCGGCATCCACCGCAATCTCTGCAGTCAGCGGGATCAGGAGCAGCTTTGAGTGCTGGACCTGCAGTACCCGGTGCCTGGCGAGGGGTGCATCGGCTTTTCTGGTATAGATGTACGCCAGTTCCGCTAAGGTTATTGTTGCAACAAATCCTTCCGTATCCCCATTCTGGATAGCATTGAAATACGTCCTGATGCATTCCGATCCCTCCTCGCGGTTGAAAAAATCAAGGAACGCATGCGTGTCAAAGAGCAGCCTTGTCTTCGAGATCATCGTCCCACTCCTTTCGCATCTCATTGAGTACCACCCGTGTGTCCTTCAGGTTGTCAATACCCCAGAGTTCTGACAGGTTGACCAGCGGCTGGAGATAGATAGTGTCGTTCTCCACGACAATAACCAGCGAGTCGCCGGTCTTTAAGGAAAATTTTTCCTGGATTTTCGCGGGAATAACGATCCGACCTTTTGAAGACAAGGAAACAATATCCATTGTATGATATCCATTTGATTGAAGGTGGAAAATAAATCTTTGGATTACTCGTAAGAAAGTTGTATGAATTTAAGATGCAATCAAAAGGAAGACCGGCTCATGGCACGATGCGGTACAGGGAGGTTCTCTATTCATATAGTGACGCCCGATATTTTTTTTGCAGCCGGAATGGATCTGACCTCCCTCGATTCGAGCCTTGAAATTGATATCATTTGATACAGTGGAGAAACAACGTTGAATTAATAAATGGAATTCCTTAATTATTCCGATTAATTTGCGCAAACCTTTATCATTGAATCAGGATAAGCCACTACTATAAATAGGTGGCATAATGATACAAAAATCTGGATTTAAATCGTATCTTAAGATATCGATTTTAATTTTTGTCTGTTGCATTTTTCTGATTCATAATGTGACGGCAAGTGATGTTACAATGTTCAGGGGAGACCCACAGCATACCGGTGTGTATGACAACGGGGGAATAAACCCTGATGGAATATTGATATGGAAATTCACCACCGGCGGTGGTGTAGACTCAAGCCCGGCGGTCTCGAACGGAGTAGTCTATACCGGTTCCAACGATAAAAATATCTACGCTTTCAATGCAGCGACGGGTGTGAAAACCTGGAACTTCACCACAGAGGGACAAATATTTTCCAGCCCGGCGGTTGTGAACGGTATCGTCTATATCGGTTCCGGGGCGGGCAATATCCAAACACAAGTGTACAATGGTACCGTTTACGCACTCGATGCAGCGACGGGTGCGAAAATCTGGGACTTCGATGCACTTGGTGAGTTTAAGTCCAGCCCGGCTGTTATGGACGGCATTGTCTACATCGGTTCTGTGGATGACAATGTCTATGCACTCAACGCAACTGCGGGGACAGAGATTTGGCACTTTGATGTAGGGGAAATGACATCGAGCCCGGCGGTCGCGAATGGAGTTGTCTACATTGGATCCCAGGATGGTAATCTCTATGCACTCAACGCAACTACAGGAGATGAGATCTGGCATTATGCAACAGGATCCTGGATTACGTCCAGCCCGACAGTTGCGAACGGTGTCGTCTACGTTGGTTCCCATGATCACAATGTCTACGCACTCAACGCAGCAACCGGGGCTGAAATCTGGCGTTACGTTACAGGGTCGCGTGTGGAATCAAGCCCGGCGATTGCGAACGGTGTCGTCTACATCGGTTCGAATGATCACAATGTCTACGCACTCAACGCAACAACCGGGGCTGAAATCTGGCACTATGCAACAGGGTATTATGTGGGGTCCAGCCCGGCGGTTGCGAACGGCGTCGTCTACGTTGGTTCTTTTGATAACAAAGTCTATGCACTCAATGCCGTAACAGGGACGGAGATCTGGCATTATACAACCGGGGGTTTGGTAATGTCCAGTCCGGCGATTGCAAACGGTGTTGTCTACGTGGGGAGTCAGGATGGCAACGTCTATGCCATCGGTTCTTCCCCCGATAACACCGGTTCCATCGCATTCAGTTCTACCCCTGGTGACGCACAGATTTACCTTGGCGGGAATAACTCGGGCCATACGACACCATATACTCTGGCAGGTATCACACCCGGGCAGCATGCGGTAACACTGAAACTGAACGGGTACCATGACTACAACCAGAACGTAACCGTGGTCACCGGGCAGACCTCGGTCGTGAATGCGACATTATCCCCTGAAGGCTGGACCCCCATTACCGCACCATGTATCATTTCAACCCCAGGACACTACCGGCTTACAAACGACCTCACCAATTCCACGGCGGAGACGGCCATCTGGATACAATCATCTGACGTGTTCCTCAGCGGTGACGGCCATACACTGAACGGTATATCGGCTGAGAATACAACCGGGGTCCTGGCTTCCATGGATGGCGTCACCCTCTCAAATATCACCATGGTAAACCTCTCGGTCACCGGGTGGCAATCTGGATTTACTGTTTTCGGGGTTGAACATGGTGGCCTGCTGTGGTCCTGTTCGGCAACCGGAAATAATAAGGGGGTCATCATTGCCGAGTCCCCTTCCTTTACGATTGGCCTCTGTACTGTAGAAGATAACATCCCTTACATGGATCACGGGATATCCATGGGTGGAACAGGTGTCACGCTAAGCAACTCGTCTGGGACCTATATTCTTGATTCGAACATCAGTCACAACGGGTGGGGGGATAATCCCCCCTACGTCGGGGGGTATGGCATTCTCCTCGTGGATTGCCCCGGCGTCCTGGTAGAAGAGTGCACCATCAACAAAAATATCAACACCGGCATCTGGAACACCGAGTCACCCGGTATGCGGGTAATTGGAAATGAGTTCCATGACAATTCCGGAAACGGGGGGATTTTTATGACAGCCCTGGAGGAGACCCCGGTCATGAACTGCACGATCCAGGATAACCATATATCGGGGAGCGGGTGGGGGATCTTCCTTCGTAACAATAACTACCTGGTGAAGAACAACCAGGTATCAGAATGCGGGTACGGGATCCTGTTGGAATCCAGTCAGAACGCAACCCTCGAGGGTAATACCCTTAACGATAATGAAGTGAATCTTGCAGTGAATGGTCAAAACGAGGAGGAATACCACCACCAGATTGATATCTCCAATACAGTCAATGGAAAGCCGGTCTATTACCTGGTCGGGCAGACTGGGGCAGTTGTCAATGAAACTACGAATGCAGGGGTAGTCTTCGGCATCTCCTGCCCTGATCTCACAATCCGGGACCTCGAACTCCGTCACAATGAATACGGGGTATTTCTGTTAGGATCAGAAAGGGCGATCATCTCGAACGTTACCTCCCTTGAAAATGCCATTGGGTTTAATATTCTTTCAAGCAAAGCTGTCCTTTTAGACCATTGCACGGCTACATTAAATCCAATCAATGGGTTTAAAATCCTTAACTCGGACCGGGTACTGATACGTAACTCGGAAGCCTATAACAACAACGATCCTGAAGGGGGTGCGGGAACAGGTATATCCATCCAGGACAGTTCTTCTTTCCGCATGGAAAATGTTGTGTCCACTCACAACTCCATGTTTGGCATAGAACTGGATAATGCTGAATTGGCGGACATTGAAAACGCAACGGTGAATTCAAACAGAGTTGCAGGCATCGTGGTTAAGGGAGATACCATTCAAATCATCGGATCCTCGATCCGGGACAATGAAGGCCCGGGTATCGGGATGCTGGATTCAAACAATGTCAGCATCTGGAACAACAACTTCTCGAATAATGAAAATGTCGGCATCTCTGAAGTGAATGCTACCGGCACTACCTGGAACATCACCAAAACCACCGGCTCCAACATTGTCAATGGCCCCTTCCTTGGCGGGAATTACTGGGCGAAACCTGATGGCACCGGGTGGTCACAGGTAACCCCTGACCGTGGCGACGGTTTCTGCAGTGCACCGTTTGTCCTTGATGCGAACAACACGGACTACCTACCGCTTCACACGTATACGCCACCCCCCTCAAATGACAACATTACCCTCGGTGTAGGCTGGAACATGGTGTCAGTACCTAAAAAGCTTGCTCCAGGGTATGATACCGGGTCGATTTTAAAAAATGTGACGACCGAAGGTCGTACGATATGGGAATATGACGGGGTCATCCGGAATTGGGTTCCCGTATCCGAAGATACACCGGTTTTACCCTTGTACGGGTTCTGGATTTATTCAAAATACCCGACAACGGTCCCGCTGAAGTTCGATCCCAACCCATTACAGGTCCCACCCACGCGAAAACTTGTAAAAGGATGGGAACTGATAGGTTTTACCGGGACAATTCCTGCGTCTGCCCGTGATACGTTGATATCGGTACGAAATAACTGGACCCAGGCAATGGGATTCGATACGACCGCCTACCAGTACGATATCCAGATAATTAACGGTGGGAGTGGGCCGTTCAGTGACTCCCGACTCATGTACCCGACAAAAGGGTACTGGTTGTTCATGACTGGCCCCGGCGATTTATCCGCCATTGGGGTATAATTTAAAATTACTTTTTTTCGGGTTTGAACCCTCCTTGTATCAGCCTTTCGGGAGAGAGGGTGGAATGGGTGAAATAAATTGCATCGCCGATTGTGTTAATTGGGAATGATGATTTGGATGGGACAAAGGTTCCGGGCCCCGGACTTTCAATTGGTGATCGTTTCTCGATGTGTGATACCTTTTAGTGTCAATTGATAATTATTTCTCAATACGTTGTAATGGCGACTCAGAAAAATGTCGTGGGGAACCCATGGAATATTTGGAAAAAATATTATATCAGTTATCGATAATACCCCTCATACAGCTTGTGGATAGTAAACCGGCTGAAAGGGTGATCTCATGAACAAGTATCCAGTAATTATTATACTGATATTTCTCCTGTCAATGTGCCTGCCGTGTGCCGTCAGCGCCGAATCCGCTGCGGTTCTCATCACGAAAGGCGATGAATTATCTGGTGCAGGCAAGTATCAGGAGGCATTGGATGTATATAATGAATCGATCGCACTTGATCCGAATCAGGCTCGGGCCTGGGCTGGCCAAGGCTATGCCTATAATGCCATTTCAGATTTCCCTTCCGCTCTTGTTAGTTTTGAGCGGGCGATCGCCATTTCCCCAAATTATGGAAAAGCTACGCTGGAAAAAGGAAATGCCCTTTTTGGACTGAAACGATATGACGATGCGATAATAGCCTATGGAGATGCTATTAAAATCTATCCCGAATATGCATATCTCGGTTATTATGGTGAAGCCCGATCATTCCAGGCCTTAACGAAATATAATGAAGCCCTGCCACTTTATGAGAAGGCCTTAACTTTCAAGCCCGAATACGCACCCGGATGGAACTACAAGGGAGAAACGTTGGTAGCGCTCAATAGGTCTAGTGAAGCGATCGCGGCGTTTGACAAGGCGATTTCCATATCTCCTGGATATTTACTGGCCGTGCAAAACAAAAAAAATGTAACGGGTTTATCAACGACATCCACACCCATCTCTCCAACCACGGCGATGACGAAAGTACAGGTAACGAGTCAGGCAATAACTACAGGTACCAGCCAGCAAACACCGGTAACCAGCAGGACAAAAGCTTC
>JBAXMF010000087.1:0-8095 GCA_037134435.1 Methanomicrobiales archaeon
CAATAACTACAGGTACCAGCCAGCAAACACCGGTAACCAGCAGGACAAAAGCTTCTCTTCCTGGAGGACTGGCAGTAATTGCAGTAGTTGTTTCGTCAGGTGCGGTGATAATGTTAAGAAGTACCCGCAAACTATAATCCAATATCCTGATTTGGGGACATACTCCATACAGTGAATCTGCAGGGACATATTGTGTGAGGTCTATGCCGAATGTAAGGGCCCTGTAGATAACAATTCCGGATAATATCTTATTCGTTATTTGGAAAAGGGCAGGGAGATAATAGGCTCAAATCAGACCTTGAACAAGCATGATCGGGAATGATGTAGTATATCCCTATCTGCCATTTTTCTTCAGGATCAATCCGGTCAATTCCCCGCCAGGGTAACATTTTATTGATACCCGTTTGAGAAAAACAATGGTATTTGGGTATTCCGACAACGCCCATGTTAACAAATATCATATGCTCATCGACGAATTTTGCAACAATGTGGTATTTTTAGTCCCGGTACAAGTTTATCAACCCATTTTTTCCCATTTACCCTGTAATATAGTCAGAATTGGGATATATTGAGAGATGGCCGGGCGCGAGGTGAAAGAGATGCAATGAAAAAAAGGTGCAACACGATTCAAGCGATAAAATTCTAATTTCCCCATCTACAAAGCACCAGGCTGCGTGAGTGGCTCGTTAACTCCCCTACTGATAGTCTGGATGCGTTTCCTGGCGCGCAACGATAGCAAGGATGAGGATGATGATGCCGACCAGGAGCGCAAAGAAAAAAGCCAGGTCGAAACCTGTCATGAGGGTCTCTATCTTTATGTTCACGGGCGCCATTCTCGTAATCTCGTTGTGAGTGGCAACCGTAATGGCCCCCTGGATGAAAATGAGGTTGAATAGAGCGATTCCCATGGACATAGGTGCGAACCGTTCGACGATGATAAGGCCAGAGACCATGCCCTGGTATTTCCTCGCTACTGAGTTCATGATCATATTGGATATCGGCGTGAGCATGAGGCCCATCCCGAAACCGAACAGGAGGAGACAGAGGATCACGAATCCGGTAGAGGTGTCAACCCGGATCAACGTCAGCATGAGGAACCCGGCAGCAATCGAGATACCGGCGAAGATGCAGAGCAACCGTCCACCAGTCCTGTTGTAAAGCATTCCTGCAAGAATCCCCGCGATCCCGCCGGCTACCGAGAGCGACGACAGGATCAACCCCGCTGCGGAAGGGACATCGTGGTGGACATACTCGAGATAAAAGGGTAACAAGTAGTTGAGGCCGCCGTAGCAGAAGAAGATCAGGGCGATGATCATATTGGTCATGAGGAAGTTCCTCCGTGTAAATAGGCGCAGTTCAAGGAGCGGATCCGAAGATCGGAGCTCGCAGTAAATAAAGCTCCCGAGTGTAAGCACGGCGAGAGCAAATGCTATGATGATTGGAGGAGTTGTCCAACCGAAGGTCTCGCCCTCGGAAAGAGCAAAGAGCAGGCTCGCGAGCCCCACGAAGATGAGGGCTGAACCGGCGCGGTCGAACCCCCCGGTCCGCTTCACAACCCCGATCGTTGGGATCACCTTTGCACCAAGGAGAATCGCGATGATTCCTACCGGGATGTTAATGAAGAAGATCCAGTTCCAGGAGAGATACTGGCAAACTACGCCTCCGATTGCCGGGCCGACGATTGTCCCGATTGAGGAGAACGTCAGGACGATCCCCATCGCCTTTCCTTTCTGTTCCATCGGGAAATAGGCCGTGACCATCGCGGGCCCAATCGCGGCGATCATAGCGGCTCCTACCGCCTGGAACGCCCGCGAACCGATCAGGACAGGGAATGACCCGAGCAAATGGGGAAGAAGCCCGCAGAACAATGACCCGGCGGAAAATAGCAGGAATCCCCAGAGGAAGACCTTCCGGAATCCGATCTGATCTGAGACCTTCCCGAAGATCAGGATACACCCCGAGATGACGAGCAGGTAGATAGTTGATACCCAGCTCACCGTACTGGTTGAGACATCGAATGCCTCGGATATTGTGGGGAGCGCGATGTTCACAATAGTCCCGTCAAGTGCTGTCATGAACGCAGCAAGCGAAATCGAGATAAGTAATAGGGTAAATCCATGCCGTACCGTAACCGCCCCCGCCGTTACCATACTCCTCGTTTTGTATTGCTGCACATAAGAGGATTGTCAAATGCGTGTGGCCTCCCACCAATCTTCTACCTGCATGAACTGGTGGATTAGAACTAACAATTGGTTTCTACTTTATTCATCCAAGACCAGGGAAGCCATTAATGAAATAATGGATGCGTTAGCAACTGAATTGCCAAGGTTACAATCCATGGATAAAACAGATGATACATATCCCATGAAAGTTTACAGCGTGTCCCCGATATGGAATACCGATCCCGGGAATATTGAGGATTTCGGATTGAGGCAGTTTAATGATGCTGACGATTGGGTCAACAGGGTCCCATGGTAAGCGGGAGCAGGAGTACAACTTCAATTTTTCAAGATCACTCATCATTGTATGGCAAACCGGGTAAGTAGATCCGCATGGACCATAGATCTTATACCGGGTTCCTGGTATACATCCGCACCATCCTGGAAGTGCCTGGAACATTTGTGCATTTTGGTGTTGTAACACGCACTATAAAAATAATGAGCGCAAAAGATGAGAAATAAACTCCTTAAAGGGTTCTATTTTCCTGCCTGGTATGAGTTATTTGTTATTATACTACGTTGCATCGTCCGTGTAATAATAATACTCGCCGTTCGCCCGCTGCTCACGGTCCAGGAAGGATTCAGGCTTATTAATCCTCGGCCGTCCGCTCTGGTCCCGCCTGAAGGTGACCCCTAGTTCGGAAAGGAACCGGTTCATCCCGGAACGCATATCAAAGGGCCCGAATGCTTCACCAGATACCCCCGGTTCCCCTTCAAACACGAGGATGCGTTCGCTGATCATGTCAATTAAGTAGATATCATGGTCGATGACGAGGATGGCGGCCTGTTTCCCGTCCACGTGCCTCTTGAACATCCGGGTGATTTTAACCCGCTGCTCGACATCAAGGTGAGCACTTGGCTCGTCAAGGATGTAGAGATCGGCATCCCTTGAGAGACAGGCGGCAATCGCAACCCGCTGGAGTTCCCCGCCGGACAGGGTATCAACCGGGGACTGGAGGATCGGCCCGATGGACAGCGGTTCGAGGATCTCGTGCTGGTAGACACCGGAGTCGAACTTCGTCGTAATGCTCCGGAGATAAAACTCAACCGTATCAGAAATATCTGCCTTGATATACTGCGGCTTATACGAAACACGGAGTTTCGAGTCCATCTGGCCAGTATCTGGAGTTTCAACGCCGGCGAGCAACTTGGCAAGCGTACTTTTTCCAATCCCGTTTGCACCGACAACCCCGAGGACTTCCCCAGCTTTGATCTCACCTTCTGATACGCGGAGCGAGAACGCCTCGTACGTCTTACTCATCACCGGTATCTGGAGGAGCGTCTCCCGGTTAGATTCCTTCGTATGGGCCCTCTTCTCGAAGACGACCTGTGTGTCCCGGAAACGAACATTCTCTTCGTTGAGGAACCCGGCCAGGTACTGGTTGATCCCGATCCTGACCCCCTTGGGTTGTGTGATGATCCCGAACACGGCAGGTTTCCCGTAGGCGATATGGACCGTATCTGCAAGCATGTCAAGGATCGCGAGGTCATGCTCGACGATCATGATCGGGCGGATCTTTGCCAGGTCCCGGATCAGTTTTGCCACGGCCATCCGCTGGTGAATATCAAGGAACGGGGTGATTTCGTCAAGGAAGTAGAATTCAGCCTCACGTGCGAGACATGCAGCCGCCGCGACCCGCTGGAGTTCCCCGCCGGACAACGTGGAGATATCATGGTCCAGGATTGCCCGGAGGGAGAGGGAATCGATATACTCATCAAGCATCTCTCGTTCATCAGTTTTCCGGAGGAGGTCGCGGACTGTCCCTTTGAACACCTTTGGGATATAGTCGATATATTGCGGCTTCACCGCTACTTTCAGTGAGCCTTTCGAGACCTTCTGCAGGTATTCGAAGAATTCGGTCCCCGCATATTTTTTTAAGACTTCTTCCCAGAAGGACTCACGTTCAGTCTCACCCAGGTTCGGGCGCAACTGGCCGGAAAGTACCTTGATCGCCGTACTTTTCCCGATACCGTTTGCCCCGAGGATCCCGGTCACTTTCCCTTCGACAGGAATGGGAAGCCCGTAGAGGGAAAAACCGTTTGCCCCGTACCGGTGCGTTGGGTGCTCAAGCTCTTCCGGCAGGCTTACGATATCAATCGCATCAAACGGGCACTTCTTGATACAGATACCGCAACCGACACAGAGTTCTTCAGAAACGACAGCTTTACCGTCCTCGCCAAGGCTGACAGTTTCGTCCCCGGTCCTCACGCGGGGGCAGTAACTGATACACTCGGTACCACATTTTTGCGAGTGGCACCGGTCACGGTGGACTACGGCAATCCGCACGGCCTAACTCACCTTGAGCGCCGTGGATAACAGGATACTCCAGGAGATGAACCAGAAGGCGAACGTCATGAACCCCTGGTATACCCAGTCTTTTTTGTTCATTTTCGGGGTATCGAGGTGCATGAACATGAAAATATGGCGCTGTATTACCACGCCGGCGAGCATCAGGAACAGGGCCAGCATGGTGTAATTATTCAGGCCGGCCAGGCTTGTTGCGGGGACTATTAAGAACGAGATGACCCCGGTAATAATCCCGATAAAACTGGCGATAGCCGTCTTTTTAATCCGGCTGATATGCTGCTCCTGCTTCTCTTTCGCAGTGAGTTTTTTCTTTGGTACTTCTACCTCTTCTATCGCTTTATCCTCGGTCATTACGGCACCATTTCAGACTTTGTTATTATGGAGTAAAGCCCTGCAAAACCGGTACCGGCAAATCAGCCTGTACTAACATTCAGTTTTACAATTCTCAAGCCCGGGTTATCCCAGTAAACGAAGGTCGTTTAACTGCGAATTTCTCATTATTATTGGACAGGAGTAGTTATAATAGTAATCTACCTGGTACAGTCTTTCAGCCGGCCCCGCCCGCGAAGGAAGAATAACCAGGCAGGCGAACGGTGGCCGTCGTGAAAAAAAGGGAGATGTTCGGGGGAATTATAATCAATGGTAACCATTGAGATATAGATACGATATGAATGCACGGGACCTGTATGGTCATTACTACCGGGACCCTGCCCATGTGGGCCTGCCCTTGGTAAACGGCACCCTGTAATGGCCCGCGAAGTTAATGACCGGCCCGTGAATGAATATTGAGGAAATCCGAGGGTTAGTATACATGGCAACAAGCGCAGGAATGAGCGGCATCGATGTGAGGGCAGTAGCCACGGAGCTCAAAGACCTCCTCCCGCTCTGGGTCAACAAGGTCTACCAGTTTGATGGGAAGACCCTTGGGATCCGTCTGAATGGTGAAGAACACAAAAAATACCAGCTCATTATCGAGCCGGGAAAGCGCCTTCACCTGGTGAATTCATTTCCGGACACCCCAAAAATCCCACCACAATTCCCCATGCTCCTCCGGAAACACTTGACCGGTGGGAAAATTCTCGACATCCGGCAGCAGGGGCTCTCACGTATTATCATCTTCGACATCGGCAAGGCGGATACAACATTTCATATCCTGGTGGAACTTTTCGATGCGGGGAACGTGGTATTCTGCGAGGAAAATTTTACGATCATCAAGCCGCTCTGGCACCACCGGTTCAAAGATCGGGACGTAATCCCGGGAGTGCCATACCAGTTACCCGTTGACCCGACACTTTCCGACGGTCCCGGTTTTGCCTCATTCCTCAAGGAAGATGAGCGGGATATCGTCAAGGCACTCGCCGTGGGATGCCTGCTTGGCGGGTCATATGCAGAATATATCTGCAGGGAAACAGGTGTCGACAAGCATTCACCCGCGGGGTCAGTTAACCCGGATGTTATTCAGAAGGCCGTGATGGACCTCATTCAGAGGGCAGAGACGGCCCGCGAACCGATAATCTCGGCCAGTGCCTGCACCCCGTTCATTACCAGCGAGACCGGTGAGTTAAAACGGCTCGCCACGTTCAACGAGGCCCTTGATACATTTTATTCCCCGGAAGTGAGGCTCTCGAAAGGGGAGAAGAAAGAGAAGAAGCGGCTCACGAAGGAAGAAGTCATCCGGAAACAACAGCTCGAATCGGTAAAAAAATTCAAAAATAAGGTTACGCGGCTCGAAAAAATTATTGCGGCAATTTACGAAAATTATTCCCTTGTCAGTGACGTGATCAGTTCACTCGATGAAGCCAGTAAAAAATATTCATGGCAGGAGATTGAAACAGTCCTTAAAAATAATAAAGCAGGGGCCGGCGAAAAAATTGTGGCAGTCCACCCGGCAGAGTCATCCGTCGACCTGGATTTTGGCGAGACGGTGACCATCTATGTCCACGAAAATATCGAGGTCAACCTCGGGCGGTATTTTGCTCAGTCTAAAAAATATAAAAAGAAAATTGCCGGTGCGAAGGCGGCGATGGACCGCCCGTTACCAAAACGGGTCATATTGAAGCACCAGACCCCGGTGCTCAAAAAGAAATGGTTCCACCGGTTCCGCTGGTTCTATACCACCGACGGGGTCCTTGTCCTCGGCGGACGGGACGCCGGACAGAACGAAGAACTCGTGAAAAAGTACATGGAAGGGGGCGATACCTTCGTCCACGCCGATGTGCACGGGGCGAGTATCGTTATTGTCAAGGGAAAAACAGAACGCATGGACGAAGTTGCGCAGTTTGCCGCCTCGTTCTCAGGGGCATGGAAGAGTGGTCATTTTAGTGCCGATGTCTATTCGGTCCGGCCTGACCAGGTAAGTAAGACACCGAAGGCAGGTGAATATGTGACACGGGGTTCCTTCATCGTCCGCGGCGAACGCCACTATGAAAAAAGTGTCCCCCTCGGTACGGCAATCGGTTTTCAGACAGAGCCTGAAGTCGCCATTATTGGTGGGCCGAAAATGACCGTGCAGGCACGGGCGAAATACCTCGTTGAACTGAAACCCGGCACGTTCGAACCAAACGATACTGCAAAGAAAGTGCTCCGGGTCCTCCGCGACACGGTGCCGGATGGCGAATGGAAGGCGTATAAAGCAGTCCTGAACACCGAGGGTGTAGCAGCATTTGTCCCACCCGGGGGATCCGATATCGTGGAGACCGTGTAGGGCAACATGAAAAGCAGGGACCGGTCCGGTTATGAAGGCTGAATTTGGTGAATTACAGAAATCATTTGGCGAAATCAGGCTATTCCCTGAAAATATTGATGACATCTGGCACTTAAGCCACCTGATCGCACCAGGGGACCTGGTATTTGCGACCACGCTCCGGACGGCAGACACGGCCGCTGATAAGATCCGCCCGGAGAAAGCGGAGAAACGGCCGGTCAGGCTTGGGATCAGGGTGGAGAAAGTCGAGTTCCACCACTACGCCAACCGCCTCCGGGTCACCGGGCTGATTGAGCACGGGATGGAAGCGGGGTCATACCATACCCTCAATATCGAAACAGGCTACGAGATTTCAGTCATCAGACCCTGGAGAAAGAGCGATCTCGAGCGGATTGACAGGGCGGTGAAGGCATCGGTATATGATGTGATCCATATCCTCACCATCGAGGAAGGGGAAGCGGAACTGTTCCGGATACGACATTTCGGCCCGGAACAGGTGATCACGATCACCATGGGGAGCGGGAAGGGTATGGAGCTGAACAGCAGGACCTCCTTCTTTGAACGGGTCCTTGACCCTCTTGGCCAGGTCAATGGCCCGCTCGTCGTTGCAGGACCCGGCTTTATTAAAGAAGATTTTATGAAATTTTTCCGGGCACGGGAGAGTGAAAAGGCGGCAAAGACGGTTGTGGTGGAGACCAGGCGGACCGGTGCGGGGGCAGTGCAGGAGGTCATCGGTCTTGGTACGCTAGAAAAACTTGCCGGAGACCTCCAGCTCGCCCGTGAGGTGAACCTGATGGGGGAGTTTTTAAAGCGAATTTCAAAGGGTGGGCCGGTCGCCTATGGACGTGCCGAGGTGAAAAATGC
>JBAXMF010000088.1:0-8063 GCA_037134435.1 Methanomicrobiales archaeon
GAATATGTGGACCGGATTTCAAAAGGTGATCTCCCGCCGCGAATAACAGACAACTATCGCGGCGACTTCAACGAGATCAAGAACAACCTTAACCAGTGTATCGATGCCGTCAACCTCCTTGTCGAAGACATGCATGCCGCCTCTACGGCTGCTGTCGAGGGGCGGCTTAATGCAAGGACTGATTCATCACGCCACCAGGGGGACTTTGCAAAGGTCGTGAAAGGTGTCAATGACACACTCGATGCCGTCATCGGCCCGGTTCACGAGGCAATGAGGTTATCTGATGAACTGGCACGTTGTAATTTCTCGGCCCGGTTCGACGAGCGTATTGCAGTGGCAGGAGATTTCATCGAGTTTAAATCAGCGCTTAACAACCTTGGCCGGAGGATAGAGGGGGCCATTAAGGAGATAGGCCGGGTCGCTGCCAGTTATGCCTCGGGCGACTTCTCCACAGGAATTAACCCGGGATTAAACATCCAGGGGGACCTCATCAAGCTGAAGGAATCTCTCGACAGGATTGGGGTGGAAGTATCCAAATCACTTGCAGTGGTCAATATCAAGATGAACGACCTCTTAAACGAAGCTGCCCAGGCATCCGCCGGTGTCAGTGACGTAAGCCGGGGCGCAGAAATGATCACCAAAAACGCTGAGGATACCAAGCTGAACGCGGAGCGGAGCGACCAGGGTATCACCCAGGTCCTCAGAACAATGGAGGACCTTACAAAGACCGTGTCTGAAGTTTCGTCAAACGCCGAGGCCGTTGCAGTCCTCTCGAACAAGACCAATGTTCTCGCCAAGGAGGGTATTGCGTATGCAGGCAGGGCCGAAACCGGGATGGGAAGCATCACCAAGACCTCAAAAGAAGTCGATGCACTTATCGCCGAGATCAAATTACAAATGGACGAAATCGGAAAAATTGTCGGCATTATATCAGACCTGGCAAATCAGACCAACCTCCTCGCCCTTAACGCGGCAATCGAGGCTGCACGTGCAGGTGAAGCGGGACGGGGCTTCGCGGTGGTAGCAAGCGAGGTGAAATCCCTTGCCCAGGGTTCACGGCAATCGGCACAAAATATCGGGGAACTGATAACAGGTCTCCAGAAGAAGAGCCAGGATGCCGCGAATGCCATGGCCAACGCGGGGATAGCAGTGAAAGAGGGTAATGCCGCTCTTGCTGATACACTCCGGATATTTAATGAACTGACCGGCTCGGTGGAAGACATCAGTAAGAAGATGGTCACCGTTGCCGGGGCGACCGAGACGCAGGCCGCATCCTTTGAAGAGATCACCGCAAGTGTCAATGAAATGTCAGGCCTCGTACGCCAGACTGCGAAGGATGCACTGAATTCGTCCACGACAAGTGAGGAAGCTCTTTCAGTTGTGCACAATATCACCCAGGTAATCAAGGAGATTAATGGGGCTATCGCAACGATCAACACAGAAATGGGCAAATTTAAGCTGAAGTCATAATGGAGAGAACGGATTTTTCCCGGGTGCAAAACTCCCACCGGAATATTGTGGGGACCAGGATAGGTCCTGACCGAACTGGTTGATCATACCGGCAATCTCATCCGGCGGTAGAATATAGTCCACTGACCCGGTGGCGATCGCCGCGAGTGGCATACTCCTGATAGCACAGGTTTCGGGGTCCTGAACAACCGTGACGCCCCCGGTTTTTTTAATATGGTCGATCCCTTTCGCACCATCCACCCCCATTCCAGTAAGCAGAATACTCATACACCGGCCCCCTAATCCAGGGCGCAGCGATCTCATGGTACTATCGATGGAGGGTCTGACCCCGTTGACTTTTTCGGTGTCAGAGAATGAAAATACCCGGTTGTTTCTTAAAAGAAGGTGCCGCCCGGCTGGTGCGAGGTAAATCGTCCCGCTACAGGCTGATTCCCCATCAGACGGGATAACGACGGGCGCTCCGCAGGCTTCGTGTATATGGACGCCAAGCATGGGCACAAATGAATGAGACAAATGCTGGACGATGATGATTGCAGCAGGCACCCGTACCACCCGGGAGAAGATCTCTTCAAGGACCTGTGGCCCTCCTGTCGAGGACCCGATGACGATAATCGGGCAGGAATCCCCTACCCGCATGATAGGACCCGTAACGCTCATCCAATTCCCAGGTATTTACTGTACAGCCGGACCTTGCTTACCAGTTCTTCAGGTTCAAACGGCTTGGTAATATAGTCAAAGACGTACTCCTGGAGGCCGTTCATTTTCTCGTCGGGTGAATCTCTGGCGGTCAGCATCGCAATGAGGATGTTTTCACCCAGCCCTCCACTATGAATAGCGCGGATGGTATCCCACCCGTCCATTACAGGCATCATGATATCAAGCAGGATTACCCCGGAAAACCCCTGCTTCAGGAGATGGATACATTCATCACCACTCTCCGCCATTTCCACCGAAAAACCCGCGTCATTGAGTACTGTCTTCACGGCCACCAGGATATGCCGGTCATCATCGACAATCATCACCCGCTCTGTTGTATCCGAATGTACAGAAGCCGGGGTATCGTTGCCGGGAGTTGCGATCATGTACACCCTCTCTTATCCAATTGGTGATAAAGATTCCCAGGGAATCCGGCGATCAGGGTTAATGCGGGCGATTACTTTTTTTTCCCATCAGGGCCGCCTGGGAAGGGTAACGGTGAACGTTGAGCCGCAGCCTTTTCCCGGGCTTTCTGCTTTCACGGAACCCCCATACAGGTGGGCAATACGGCTCACGATGGAGAGGCCAAGACCTGATGAGTCCCGCTGGTGTCGAGACGGATCAGCCTTATAAAATAGATCAAATATACGTACTGTCTCTTCAGGGGTCAGGCCGATCCCGGTATCAGTGATAGAAATCGCAATAAACTCATCAGTCACGTTGGAAGAAATGGTGACAATCCCCCCGTCCGGCGAATACCTGATCGCGTTACCGATAAGGTTATCGAGGAGACTCTCAAGGTGGAGTGGTATAATCCATATCCTCGTATCAGGACTGACGGTATTTTCAATGACATTCCCCTGCTTTTGCGCCATCCAGGCATGCATCGCAATACCTTTTTCTACCTCGGCTGCCAGTACCATCTCTTTGGCATCCGCCGTGGTATAGAGGGTATTGAGTTTTGCAAGGGTGAGAATATCAGTGATGAGATGTTTCATCGCTGCTGCATCGCTCATCACCATTGCGAGGAGTTCGCGGAGCTCGGGGTCCTGTTCCTTTTTAAGAATATGGGGGAGCAGTGCGATGATCGGTGTGAGCGGGGTCTTGAGGTCATGGCCGGCCTGGGCGATAAACTCATCTTTCTGGCGGAGGAGTTGCTCAACCTGGTCAGTCCTCTCCCTGACCTGCCGGTCGAGTTTTTTAAGTTCCGTGATGTCACGGAGGGACACGACACTCTTTTGTGTACCAGGAATTATTGTTACGGTCAGATCGGCATCCCGTACCTCGCCATTTTTATGGACGAATCTGAATTCATAATCGCTGGGTGCGGTACCAGGACCGGTCCGCCTGGCCCTGTGGTATTTTTGCATTTTCCCAAGGTCTTCTTCTGCAACCAGTGTCTGCCATTTTACCCGGCCTTCAATCTCTTCCCGAGAATACCCCCATATTTTTTCCATCTCACCATTCACATGTGAAATTACTGAATTCTCTTCAACGATGATCATCGCGGTCCCGGTATTTTCAAAGACCGTATGATACAATTCTTCCGCCCGTTTCCGTTCAGTGATGTCCAGCAGGGACGCGATGCTCTTATTCGTTCCCGGAATAACATCAACGAAAAGGTAAATAGAGCGGATATCCCCGGTTTTTGTGACAAAACGGAATTCATACCTGGTGAGTGCCTTCTCCCGGTCCTGCCTGCGCGTCTGGTGCTGGGCACGCATCCGTTCCAGGTCCTCCGGGACTACAAATTCGGTCCATTTCTTCTTTCCTTCAATCTCATCCTTGGAGAAACCGCTGAGCTGTGCGAACCTGAAATTTGCCAGTTCGATGGTACTGTTTTCGTTCAGAACAACGGTTGCTGTGCCGGTGTTTTCGAAAACAGTGCGGTATTTTCCCTCACTTTCCCTCATTGCCGTCTCAGCCTGTTTCAGCCCGGTGATATCAACAATGGAGGCGACTCTCTGGGTCGTTCCGGGAATAACGCCGATATTATTCAGGCAATGCCTGGTTTCACCATACCGATCGACAAACCGGAATTCGTAGATACCTGGTGGACCCGACGGGCCACCACAGCGGTCATGGTGGTACCGTTTCATCCGTTCCAGGTCCTCCCCGGTTACAAATTCAGTCCAGCTTTTCTTCCCTTCCAGTTCATCAATGGAGAAACCGGATAATTTAGCAAATCCAGAATTTGCCAGGATAATTGTCGAATCGCTACCAACAATAATCGTCGCGGCCCCGGTCGTTTCAAAAATAGCCCGGTACAGGTTCCGTGATTTTTCGAGGGCAATTTCTACCATTTTGCGATCGGTGATGTCCCGGATCGACTCAATCGCCCCGACTACCTCGCCAAGGGAATTTTTAAACAGGACGGACTTCCCCCAGAGGCAGACATCTTTTCCACCTACCCGAGCCCGGTCGGTCTCAGCAGTAAGGGCATCGCCGTCTTTTTGTACAGCCGAGTAGTTGTTTAACGCCCCCTGACCCTGCATCATGACGAGATCGATCAGTATCGGGCGACGTTCACCATAGAAAGGAAGTGCATACTCATAGTTACCTTTCCCGAGCATGTCTTTTGCCCGGACACCCGTCATTTCTTCAATTGCCCGGTTCCATGCAATCACCCGACCCTCATCATCGATTGCAAACGTGGCATCGGGTAGGAAGTTGATGATATCTTCCAGTCGCCGTTCTGTCTCGCGGAGTGCCTCTTCCACTTGTTTGCGGTCGGTGAGGTCCCTGCCTTCAGGAATGAGATAGAGTACCCTCCCGGACTCATCAGTGACCGGTTTTAAGGAAAAATCTATTGCATGGATACTGCCATCGATTGCGGGATGGGTTGCCTCGAACCGCATGAATGTTCCCTGCGCCGCCGAAGTCACGGCGGATTTCAGTTCCTCCTGGAGCTCAGGTGAATGTGTCCACCAGGGTGTTTCCCAGAACGGTTTACCGATGACATCATCCCGGGTAATGCCCATGGATGAAAGAGCGCTCTGGTTTGCATCGATAAGTGTACCATCCAGCGTCATAAGGCCGATAAACTGGAAGGTCTGGTTGAAGATTGCACGGAATTTCTGTTCACTCACGCGGAGTGCGTCCTCCGCCTGTCTGCGCTCGGTAAGATCCGTCGCGATGCTCAGCAATACCTTCCTGCCACCCCAGTCCACAATTTTTCCGTTTACATGGAGAGAGAATATGGAACCATCTTTCCGGAAATGCTGCACTTCAAACTCAGCCACTCCCGTATCAAGGATCTGCTGTACATGTTTTGCAATTAACTGCTCGCTCTCAGGCACATCGATCTCATGGAGGTTCTTTGCCAGATACTCCTCACGTGTATACCCATGAAGCCTGATAGTCTCCTCGTTGGCATAGAGGAAATTCCCGAGCAAGTCATGAATCGTGATTGACGCCGGGGCATCGTCGGAGATCCGGGCAAGGACCCTTACGAGATCCTCTGCCCGCTTACGCTCGGTGATATCCCGAACAAACGCGCAATACCCCGAAAAAGATCCAGACCTATCAGCAACCCGATATGTCTGAACCTCAATCGGGAAGGTAGTTCCATCTTTCCTGACATATTCCTTTTCATAGAGATCGGAATAGCCGCGGACATTGACCTGGTCCAAAAGGATTCCGCTCTCCATTTCACGCCATTGGGACGGCGTGATATCCTCATAACCCAGTCGTGAAATCTCCTCAAACGTGTACCCGAGCATATTCAAAAATTGCCTGTTGCAATTCGTGATCCTGCCAGTATTATCCACTGTCGCATATCCGTCCCTTGAATTTTCATACAATTCCCTGTAGCGCCCCTCGCTCTCCCGCAGCGCCTCCTCCGCCTGTTTGCGCTCGGTAATATTGATCCCGACACCTACGAAGAAATCAGGTTTTTCACCATCGTGTTTCACATTTCGGCCATACCATTCAACGAGGTACACTTTTCCGGATTTGCTGATGATCCGGTTCTCGTTGACCATGGCCTTCCCATCAAAAATAATCTCCTGGAATACACCCAACAGCCTCTGGCGGTCCTCTTCCGGAACAAAGGTCGTGAGGTAATCGGTACCCGGGATTTCTTCAGGGCTGTATTCCAGGGCATCGATCAGGGCCTTGTTCATCGTGATCGTCCGGCCGTCCGCTCCAATGGCGACGAAATATGCAGGGGTGGTGTCCAACAGCAGCCGGTTAAACTCCTGCTCCTTTTTCAGCGCCTCTTCCGCCCGCTTGCGCCCGGTGATATCCCGGAATGTCCAGGTCCTCCCGTGGTAATGCCCGGTGCGGTCAATGACCGGGGCTGAATAACGGTCAAATACTCTCCCGTCTGTAAATTCAACGATGTCCTGGCTTTCCTCTTCCGGATGTTCATAGAGGTCCCTCACCTTTTTGATGAACAGTTCCGGGTTTTTTGTCTGCCTGACCACGCACTCAAGGAGCACTTCAGCATGGGGATCATCAAGGATTGCATCCGGAATTTCCCACATGTCAATAAGCCGACGGTTGATGAGGATACGTTCATTCTGGTCGTTAACAACAAGCATGCCGTCAGGAGAGGTTTCAACCTGGGCTTCTAAAAATGCGGCCCTCTTACGTGCTTCATCTGCCCGTTTCCAGGATGCCACCGACTTAATCTTATCCGAGAGTTCAGAAAACTGTGCCTCCGGTTCACCGCCTTTCTGGAGGTAGAAGTCCACACCGTTGTTAATCGCCTGGATGGCCACCTCTTCACTGCCCCTGCCGGTGAGCATAATGAACGGGACCTGTCCATAACGTGACCGCACCTCCACAAGGAACTGGACCCCGTCCATTTCCGGCATCTGGTAATCAGAGATGATAACCTCAAATTTTTCCCTGCTGATGAGGTCTAAAGCAGCGGGTGCCGAACCACTGGTCGTAACAGAAAAATCCCCGGATTCTTCAAGAAACTGCTTACCTATGTCAAGGAGGTCAGGTTCGTCATCGACATACAGCACCCGGATCGCGTCTTGCATTACACGTCTCCGTTGTATCTCTGGTAACTCAAACCTTTCGCCTTAACATTTCAATAAACAAGATGGTCCCCCTGTAAACTGTCGGAAACCGTCACCCAGCTATGTTGAAAAATTCCGGCCGGCAGTAATCAGGCCTGCTTTTACATGCGCTCTTACAAGAGGCGGCAGCGTGCCATAACTTCCAGTCCATTCACCGATCACCGAAAAAACGCCGGTCACTTCTTCCGGGTTGATACGGTTGAGGACCGAGGTATCATCCGGACGTATCTCGTTGCAGATCGCCGTCGCCCAGGCATCGGCAAGCGCAACGTCAGGGGAAAAGACCGTGACTGCATCGGCGATCCCAAACGATATTGACGGTCCAACGGTCGCAGATGATGTACAAATCCCAAGCACCCCGCTCGTCGGCGGGACCGCGAAAGCTACCCGGTCACTTATGGGTGAACTACCCGCATGCACCCCGATAAGGAGCTCGTGGTCAGAAAATAGTGCAATATCCCCGCCGTTATCAATGACACCGTAGCCTGCACCGAAATCCTGCATCGCCTCGGCTCCGGACCAGGCAATTGCCCCGGCAACCGCCGCCATCGGGCCGACACCGGCTTTTTTCGCAGCCGAAACCATCCGTAACACCACGGTTTCATCAGATTCCGGGGTGTAGGGCTCAAATGTTGCACCAAAAAAAGGGTCCCCTGCAATGCACCGCTCCACGGCCTGCCGGGCCCTGACTATCCCTTCTACTGCTGCATCGATATGGGACGGTTCATCGGCAAGGATGGTTGTAATCGTTTCACGCAATTCGAAGTGGTGGCGGATCATACACGTTTCCAGTACCTACCTGTTCACAACCAGGGCTATTGTAGGTTTGGGAACTCCGGTGACTTAACTCATGCAAACGTTTCA
>JBAXMF010000089.1:0-8053 GCA_037134435.1 Methanomicrobiales archaeon
CAGCCACCTCCGAAGAGGTACTCGTATCTGAAACAGAGATCGCTGCTCCAAATCTCAAGATCCTTAAATACCATGAAGAACGGCCGGAAGTAGGCAAACTTACTATTACAGGGATTGCAAAAAACGAGGGAAAAACAATTGTACCACATGCGGAAGTCCAGATAAAATTCTATGACGCAAATAAGAATGTAATCATCAGTTCAAAAGATACAACAGACAATTTCGATCCAGGTGGGACATGGGGATTTACCATCGCATATCCGGGACCGGATTCCCGAAAAGTAAAGTCCTACCAGATCATTATCACCCAGGTGTAAAGGATACACAAAATGATTTACCAGGGACACGTGAGGGCAGACGGGACAATTTTTTTAGGAGGTGGATGAATCATCACAAAATTGCCCCAATGAATAACCTTATCCAGGTAGCAGGTTCAAATCCCCGCAATTGAAATCCTTCTCGTTGTCCGAAGGCAGGCTGGAATCTTAAAGAAAGCAGTGTTCGCCACCCAAAATATTTTTATGGGGTTACTAAGTAACTTCAGACCGTTTCCAGTGCGTTTTTTTTGATGAAGGTACCTGATAGGGCATGACGTTTTAAAAAAATAGGTTTCCAAGCGGGTTTATAACCCGAATGCCGACAGGTTTGACTGGCGTCCACTAATTAGGCCGGATAGAAGAGTACTTTCCTCGTAAAACCTGGCGGGCGGGAGAGTGAAACAACTCGCAAGATACTGCAGTGCACCAGATATTCCATCAAACACCTTTGGTTCCGACGCCATGGCATGCTTCACATTTTCCCGGACATTAAAAACTCCAAGTGGGATATAGCCCCGTCGGGCCTCACGAAGTATAATCGCACCTGCTTGTTTTCCTTCTGTTGCAAGGGCATCGAGAACCGCCATCCTGCATGAATAATAGCATCCGCCTACAGGAGAATACCCCTGTTTTTTCCGGGGCCCTTCATGATCGGCAAAGATCATTTCCTCCTTGCCAAGCACGTGGATAAACGCCTCGATCCATTCATACTGCCATGCTGTTGGCATCAGCATGACGGCGTAGTGGTTATTCAGGCTATCAAACTCATGAACACGGTAACAGTCAATAGGGGAATTCCGCCTGACACGGGAGAGTAAATGGTCACCGAGCATGGTGTCACAGGCAGTGATCGACCAGCGCGTGGGAACCAGTTTTCTTTTCCTTCCTGCACCAATTGCCCCAGCAGAAAACGCCTTTTGTATACTGGAGAACGGTACACCCTGGCGATGAAGGTCGATCACAGCCCCCGAGGCACCCAGGTCCGTATCATAATAGACCCTCTCGAGGTCACGGTCCCACCGCCCCTTTTCAATTTCAAAATATTCCATCCTTGCACTTGGTCCATGGGGTGACGATTCTTCGGAGAACATCATACCGGCAGGCGGGGTTTCAAATGTAACTTCACTCTCAACAGATGACGAGGAGAGAGCTATTTCCTGGAGTTTTTCGACAAACGGGTTATCGATATCATCTGCCACCACCCGTTGCTTCCCCCGGACCAGTGACAACCGGTACCTGATTATCTCCTCCTGCGTGGTTCCTGTGGGAATCCATGACTCCGGGGCGTCCATGATCCGCGTATCCCCGTGGAGATCTGCAATGATCGGGCCCGCATAGACCTTTGGATATGCATGGCACCCAATAAATACCGAGGGAGGTGAACTTCCCTCCATCTCGCGACCTACCTCAACAGACCGCATCTGTGTTGAAAGTGATGTGGTAATCTGCCTGAGGAATGCTCCTTTTCCGAACGTCATTGTTCAGGCTTACATGGCGGTTTACCAGATATAAAGTTGAGTAACGCGGTGTGAAAGTGAACACCACCAGTAAGGGTGAACCCTATTTGCTAACAGGGGAGTTTTTCAGCCTGTATCATCCCGAAAACCAGTTTATACATTCCATATACGCCCCGCAATTCTCTGACCGCGGATGTATCCACGTAACATGGTTGATCCGGGCCGTGTGTCTCACGCTCGTATAATCCGCGGTTTAACACTATCTGTACCCATTGGATATTTCCCTGTACCTGCGATGTGAAATGGAGATGCCCCCACCTGCATACGGGCTGCTAAAAAATACCATACTCTCACTCCCAAATGTTTCCCTGAAATATCTACCGAGGTCCTGGATCAAGTCCTGGGGACAGGTGAACAAATCACCCGGTCACGGCGCACTGTTCAGGTCGCCATTATTTCCAAGACAGATACGTGACCTGGACTTTCCTTTTTCATCTCTGTTTGGTAACTTGTCACCCCTGTATATCGGTGTACCAAATCCAGTCATGGATTTAATCGCACCTTCAGGGTATTTTGGCGCCAGGTTATTCGATGAGCGGTTGTGGTCAACAACCACCCGTGACACAGGAGTATCGATGAACGCAGTGGCCAGGGACCCAACGTAATAAATCATCCGGATCAGAGGATCCCCAGCTCTTGCAAAGGTCACACCCGGCCCTGGGAACGGCAGGGTATCGTTTGCCTGGGTCCATTACGGGTTCGGATCTTGACGAAAGGACTGCATATTGAGCTTATTTAAAAATATGGCAATAAATTGGGTATTTCAAGAAACTGATGAGAATCCCGGCAGTAACAACGAAAGAACAGGGCACTTACAGGAGGGGGGGTTAGTAAAGAGTGGGACCATGGAGATAACGGGCATATTTTTGGAATAACGGGGCCGGATTAAGGAGGAATTCTTCTTCACTCTGGCCTGAACTGAATTGGCGTCCATGTCTGAAATGAACGAGCCTTTTTAGGGGGGCGGAATAGGAATCGGGAACATCGATCCAACAGGGCAATAATCAGGTTATACGTGTCGCCTTCCCAGGATCGCCCGCTTCATCACCCAACCGGAATTAAAATAAAATCACAGGTGGGATTTCCGGGCCCGATTTTTTTCAACAGGGCAATTTGGGTAGCTACCTATTGGCATATCAAGAAAACCAGCATTAGAAAATACGATAATTTTGGAGTTATATTCTCCGTGTAACAGCCAGGAACAGGAGCGAAAGCCCTGCAACCAGGCCAATTAACCCGAGGCCATAAAAAATCCAACGCGGGATTTTCGCGAAGAGTGACGTGGACGTTCCCGATGCACCCCCAACGGATAGATCCGGCGGGTTATTGGAAGTGACTGAAATTAACACCGGGGTTTCGGTCGGTGTCGTCACGGGGGTGCTGACCACCCTCGTAGGAGGACGTGTCACAATACCGGCAACCGTGGTAACAGCAGGTGTACTGGGGGTACCCACAGCAGTTATAGCGCTGGTAACCGATATTCCACCCGGTTTCACGACCAGTTGCGCAGTTGTGGTATCCGGGTTAAGATACCCGCCATGGTCATCATCAATCCTGATATTCTGTAATTTAACATTGGTAGTACCTGCTGCTACCGCTTCCACGGTTACCCTCACCAGTGTTGCCCCGGCTGCTCCGTCCTGGATTGCTTTTCCAAGGTCCACGGCACTTATCGTCACCCGCCCGGCGGGAAGACTGCTGGCATTATTCAATTTTGCCCATGCAGGAAATGAGACCTGGGTGATCTGACCCGCAGCAGGGTTAGTCAGCTGAAAATCGAGCTGGTATCCTGACAAGCCGGCAGGGAGCGTGTTAATACTCACATCGTATACCACGGTTGAACCGGGCAGCAGGGTCACACCAGATGGAGTTATAGTAACCAACGTACCTTGTGCCCCACTGACCGTACCGGAAGCAGCGATTAGCACCACCATTACAAGAAACAGGATGAGGACTTTCATGGTATCACACAACTATGTCGAGTATTCCCAGGGGAAACTTCCACTTCAGGGAATACAAGGGACATCCTTAATCAGATTGGTGGTGTCAGCATTGATAAAAATATCGCAGGTAAGCGGGTCTTACTATCCGTCCCTTATTGAGAATAAACCTATTAATGAGATTATTCTGAATTTAATGAATATTCTGAATATTTAGGATAATCTTATATTGGAAGACCCCCTACGATAAAAGAGGAAAAATGCCATGAATAAAAAGAACCCCGTGGACTGTGACTGCAAAGAAAAGTACAAGGATACATGCAGGATCGAGGCAATTCTTACCGTTGATGAACGGGGACAGATCGTTATCCCTAAAGAGGTCAGGGAATCGGCAAAGATGGGACCTGGTGACAGGCTTGCACTTGTCAGTTGTATGAAAGACGGGGAGGTCTGTTGCGTTATGCTCATACACGCCGACCAGCTGACCACAATGGTCAGGAGCGCTCTCTCACCGGTAATGAAAGAAATTATCGGGGATTCCGGGGAGGAATAGCCCGTGTCAGACGACAACCCGGTACAACCGGAAAAAGATACCAGTCCCTGTGGATGTGGGCCGGGCCCATGTTGCCCGGCGAATACTGACCCTGAAGGGACCCGAAATGCCCCATACCCGGAGAACAGGTCATCATGTGGAAGTATCTGCTCCTGCAATAGTCCAAAAAAAGAATCGGAAGGCGAGATTCAAACACAGGTCCATCCGGACACCGCCAATCCTCCACCCATCACCCCGGTATCCGGTACCCTTTCATCCCGGGATACCTTGGGGCACATTCTCGCAAGGCTTGGACAGAACCGTTCCGGCCACCGTGTGCGTCCCGGGCTCTACTCACTTGGAACCCCCGGTCCGGGTTCACCCGTTATCGTGACGGCAAACTATACACTCAGCTTTGATGCGGTAAGGTCATCGGTAGCCGGTCGGGACGCCTATATCCTCGTGCTTGATACCAAAGGGATCAACGTCTGGTGTGCAGCAGGGAAAGGGACATTCGGAACGGATGAACTGATAAACCGTATCCATAATACACAACTGTCTTCGGTTGTACATCATCACCGCCTGGTCCTCCCGCAACTGGGTGCCCCGGGTGTGGCAGCACACAAAGTCCACAAAGCGACCGGGTTCCACGTCGAATATGGCCCAGTAAGGGCATCAGACCTCATGGAATTCCTCAGGGATAACGTTGCAACGCCTGAAATGAGGGTCGTGAGGTTTGACCTCCGGGACCGGGTCATCCTCATACCGGTTGAACTTCGCAGTGCAGCCCTTTATGCAGTAGTTGCAACAATTGCCTTATGGTTCGTGGGGGGATGGCTGCCTGCAGCAGGTTTTCTCGCTGCAGTCCTTGCAGGGACCGTACTTTTTCCTGTACTGCTCCCGTATCTCCCTACGGACGACTTCAGTACAAAGGGGCTGTTCCTAGGGATCATCATTGCAGCCCCCTTTGCCACGTATGCATTCCTTACCATGGGCTTGGGAACTCCCCCCTGGGTTGCCCTTGCTACAGTAACTGCAATACTCACTACTCTGCCGGCAATCACCGCCTATCTTGCACTGAATTTTACCGGGTGTACTCCCTACACATCCAGGACAGGGGTTAAACTGGAAATTTTCCGATATATACCCTTCCTGGCGGGATTGGCAGTCATAGGAGTGATATGTGCCATTGTAACCGGATTGACTAAGCTCCTTGGGATGTGGTGAAATGACGATGTTTAACTCATATACCAAAAATACACTCAAATTTTATCAGGAAAAGTGCATAGGGTGTGAACGGTGTTCCGAAGTCTGCCCACACGGCGTGTTTTCAGCCCACGGGGAACGGGCATCTCTCCAGCGTCCGGAACGCTGCATGGAATGCGGGGCCTGCCAGAGAAACTGCCCTACCGGTGCAATTACCGTTGAGAGCGGGGTCGGTTGTGCTTACGCCATGATCTATTCAGCACTAACCGGTAGAAAAGAGGTCTCGTGTGGCGAAGATGGATGTTGCGGGGGTTCGGGTGAGCAGGAAAGTAGTTGTAATTGCGGGGACACTTAGGAACCAGAACCAGGGTCAACATAATGAAAGGTCTATTTTTTCGGGGATCCTGCCATTATGCCGGAGTGTATGTAAATTGGACCAAAAAAATGTAGCACGGGGGGACCCGTTGCTCTACCTGGATTTTATTTTCTGAAGTTCAGGCAGGATCTTATTCATTATCCCACTTGTACCCGGTTTGATAAAGAACAGGTGATTTCCGACAACAACCAGGTCCTGAACAGGCTTCCCTTTTCCTAAAGACTGCGCATTATGGATCTGGATAGCTGCATCCCTTGATCCGGCACTATCGAATGACTGGGTCTGAATGGTAAACAGGTCCCCATTTTCATCAGAGAACGTATAGATTTTCCCACCTGTTGCACCGGGAAATGGCAATGTGGAATTAACAGCACTTACTACCGTAATCCCCGAATTTTCTGCCGCTTCGCGAAGCGGCTCACCAAGCACTACGTGATATGGTTCAGAGGCAGATACAACCACAATCCACCCAATAGGGAGGAGAACAATCAATATGAGAATGAGCATAACTGCCCACGTTGAATTATCGACTTCGTTCATATACACCCTCCTTTTTGATTAAAAGAACGAAACAATGTCATTTCAACTCACCCTCCTTGTTGCCGGTCTCAATCCAGCTGGGTTTTTTGAGTTTCAGGAAGATAAGCGGTGGGACTGAAAGCAGGAACGTTCCAAGTAATAGTCCAATTACATAAAAGAGCGTCTCCTTCGCAGTAAATGCCCCTGTTGGCATAAGCCCTACGATGAAGGCAAAAATAACGGCAAATGCACCCATGCCACCGATCAGCCATACACCTGGCATTCCACCAGGGATCTTAAACGGCCGCGGGGCATCAGGCCTGCTGTACCTGAGTTTGATCAGCGATGCAAATACCAGGAAATATACGATACAGAGGAGTTCCACAGTCATTGCAGACAAGATCCAGTACGCCTGGTTCACCGAAGGCAGAAATATGTAGAGCAGGGATACAAATGTCCCGATCAGTGCCTGGATAAACAACACGGCAACAGGGGACCCATACTTGTTGGTCCTGTTGAATACCGGGGGCAGGTTTCCCTCCTCGGCAACGACACCGAGACCTTTTGCCGGCCCGATTAACCAGGCGGCAAGGGAAACAACACCGCCAACCGTGATTAGGACGGCCATAGGAGCTACAGCCGCAGGTATATGGGCAGCGTTAAAGAAGTACTGGATCGCCTGCATCACCCCTGCAGAAAGGTTAAGCTCATTCACAGGGATGACAAACGCAATGGCCAGTGTTGCAAGCACGGTGCACGCGAAAATGATTACCGCTGATATAGCCATTGCTTTCGGGTAATCTTTACTGGGGTTACGGGTCTCCAGTGCATGGAACCCGGCCATTTCCATCCCGGCAAACAACAGGATCACCGTCGCGAAGAATGGCAGGGTAGACATATTGAGCGTAGGTACTATCTGGCTGATAGAAAACGGTGGCAGGACTATCACCGCACCTGACATGGCCCACCAGATCCCAAGCCCGATGATAAGTATCGAGGGGATAATACTGCCGAGAATTACCCCGTAGTTCTGGAATTTTGAGGATACGTTCTCTCCGAAGTACGCAATTGCCGTGGTGCCCCAGAACGCGATCATCATGACGCTGAACAGGTAGATGGAATTACTGCCAAGTGCCGGTGAGAGGGCGAATGCCAGGGTTGAGGCGATGAATGCAAGAACAGTAGGGAACCAGACAAGGTTATTTGACCATTCACAAAATATCGCAACAAACCCTCCTTTCTCTCCAAATGCCTCTTTACACCAGGCATAGACACCTCCACCTTTATGCGACAGCATGGTTGCCAGTTCTGCCCCGGCAAGAGAGAGGGGGATCAGGAACAGGACAGTCCCGATAATGTACCAGCCGATGCATTGCCATCCAAACATTGCCATGGACGGAAAATTCCGTATAGAGAGTACCGCGGCGACGTTGATCATCGCCAGTGCAAATATGCCCAGCACCTTCGGGGGAGTCAGCACTGCTTTTTTGGGTGCAGCCGCTTCTTCGCTCACTTATCGCCCCTCCTTAATACAATACATCATGTATTCGCCCTTGATATTTTCAACCCCGTGTGTATCATGTTCAAAGCCTGGGAACTGTTTATCGAAGTCCTGCATCGATTTCAGGTACTGAAGCAGGGGCTCT
>JBAXMF010000090.1:0-8033 GCA_037134435.1 Methanomicrobiales archaeon
TATCTGGGGTTTTCTTCATCCGTGTTATACCCTAAATGAGCGGTATTAAGGTTTATATATTAAATTCGACCCCGTGGTTTCCCTGTTCCCGGACAGGTCAGGAATGTCAGACGGGTTTGATCGTATCTGTGATCTATCACCAAAAAAATAAATGATCGCGAAGAAATGGTCAGGAAATTAGTATAGAAAAAGTATGCAAAAAGCAAACACGGGAAGTTCGTTGTACATACAGTGCAGTTTATCACTGGAACTTCAACGCTCATTAATCTGCTTTTAATGGGTTTGTCCTTTTTCCGGCACTTTTTTTATTTCTGCTTCATCTCCTGAATTTTTGTATCAAACACTGGTCAGTGGTGATATGCGAAAAATATAGTAAAAGTTCTGGACCTTACATCAAAGTAACGCAAATCAGGTCTGTTTTACCGCAGCAATGATGTAGTATGTCTTGCCTGGTGCGAATCTCCGGTACCAGGGCTGTCGCGGTTTCTGCATCTCCTGGATATACATTAAATCCCGGTAGGAGATGACAGCGAGTCCCGCGTGCTCCAGGTCGGATACCATTGCTTCCTTCGGTACTCCCCCATCATAGGGCAGCTCGCGCCTGAGTTTTTCATCATAATGGCCACCATGGGTATGACCGAAGATTTTTGCCAGTCCGTCACTCACTATCCGTTTCACCCTGATTGAAAAGCTATTATCCTTCCAGATACCCTCAATAATAAGAACAACACCTCCTTTTTTTAAGACACGGTTCCATTCCTTCAGGGCAATCTCCGGATGAGGGAGTGTCCAGACGAGGTGCCGGTTGACAACCACGTCAAAAGATCCATCATTGAACGGAAGGTGTTCAGCATCCCCAGCCATCAGATCAATCGAAAGTTTTTGTGCATCAGCCTTTTCGCGTGCTCTTGCCATCATCGCTTCCGAAAGATCGACCCCGGTAACCTGGTGTCCCATCTCGGCTAGCAGAAGGCCCATAACACCCGTTCCGCACCCAACATCGAGCACCTTTTGTGGCGATTCCGGGAGGTGCCGGTCCAGTTCATGTCTCCATGCGATTTTCTCTTCCCCGGTCCCGATCCCGTGGCCGGGACAGTTATCATACTTAACTGACGAGTGGTCCCAGCTCTTCCGGACGGCATCCTTGATCTCATGGTCAATCATATGAAACCTTACAGGAGTATCGTTAATTCTTGATGATTATTAGAGGATTCAGATAAACTTTTAAGCTGTTCATCTTCAGTAACGCATCCGGGGTAACCCGGACGGGAATTTAATCCTCTTTTATTCGTTTTCTAATGCTGGAAAACTCCGGATAAAGCGGACACTTCCCATTCTTATTACTTAATCATGCACAAACTACACCTGCAGGCCCTTTAATCTACCACTCACGGATTTTATCTTGTTTCCGGCTCATTTTAGGTAGTGTGGATCCTGCTGTTGAGTGATCGGAAACCTGGCGTCTGGTTCATATCCTGTGCAGATCATAAAGGAAATTGACAGAACTATGAACCAGACATCTGACGTCCCGGTTATTATCCTCTCCACGGCATCTCCTGACAATGCGAAGGCCATTGCGAGAGCACTCGTAGGGGAAAGAATTGCCGCATGCGTAAACATGACCAGTGTTTCGTCATATTATCACTGGAAAGGGGAATTCTGTGAGGATGCCGAGACCCTCCTGATTATCAAGACCATTGATTCAAAAAAGAGCGAGGTGATGGATGCCATCCGGCGCCTCCACACCTATGAACTCCCTGAAATGATTGTCATTCCTATCACAGGGGGATTTCCACCCTACCTCGCCTGGCTGGCAGAAGAGATTGTGCGGGATCGCTTGCCAAGCTGATAACCCGGCATGCCTGATCTTGCCCCCATGTTCCTTGCATATCGTCATGGTATACCACATGGACAGGCTAAATAACCGGCATGTCCGGGGATAACTCGCACTATTGAAATAGACGGAGCCCGCTAATTTAGATCAGGTAGATCAAATTGCCGGATACGAAAACAGAACCGCGGGACGCGCTCATTCTCCTCGGGTGCCCGCAGGTACCGATACAGACGAGTGTCGCATTATACCTCGCCAGTAAGCTCCGCAAGAAGGGAATTACTACGGTGATCACCGGGAACCGGGCGGCGAGGACAAATATCGAACTTGCTGACCCTGACCGGCACTATATCGGTGAGGTGATGGATATCGACCGGTGTATTGCCCTGCTCGCAGAAAAGAAACGGGATTTTCATTATTGTTTTTCGTTTATTCATAATGATGCCGGCCTTACCTACGCAGCAACGGTAAAAGCGATTTCCCCTGCTGCCCAGGTCCTTATTATTTTTGGCGAACACTACGAGGAAGTGGCCTCTTCAGTGGAATTTCCGGCTGAAATAATCGCAGTAAAGGCAGTGCATAACCCGATGCCGTTAAAGGCCAAAATAGACGAGGTGTTCCCATGGGTTGTCTCGAATCTATGAAGCATGAAATTATTTTAAGGGATGCGAGTTTCAGGGAATGCAGGGAATATATTCTTTCACACTTTCCTGAACACTTCGAGGTACTGCCCGGGTACAAGATCTTTGAAAAGCATCTTATCGGCGTCCCCCCGCTCTACATCGCTGTTGATGGGGACGACGTAATTATACCCTATACGAAGCCCTGTTATGGGACGTTCCTTATCCGTGTCCCGGACCCGGAAATGGCCTCTGAATTACGGCAAAAGAAACCAAAATAACTTTTTTCCGGGTTTGGGAGCGTGACCCTGGTATAGCCAATGCGATTCTCTCCCCGAATCCCAATAATGCAATGATTTTCTGAAGATCCATTGCGAAAATTATCGCACCGCGTAGTTTCAATTCACCCCTTGATCCGAAAAATCCTGGAAACGGGATGCCTGTTTCCCGGGACCAGAGGAACCTATAATGTCTCGCAGGGATATCATTCGTATACCAGGGGAGGAGGTACGATGAACGACATATCAGTCCTGATCGGAGGAAAAGCCGGAGACGGGATCAACAGTGCGGGCCTTACGATTGCCCACCTGTTCAACCATCTCGGTTACCGGGTGTACATCTATTTTGATTATCCCTCACTCATCAAGGGAGGACACAATTTTGCCATTGTGAGGGCATCTGACCATAAAATCGGAGCGCACCGTGAGACTGCGGACTTTCTTCTCGCATTGAATAACGATACCATTACCTTTCATACCAGCATGATACGGCCGGACACTGAGATCATATTCGACAAAGACAATGCGACCAGGGCAACCGGGACCTCAGTTCCTGTCGGCGAGATCCTTACCGCGGAAAATGCCCCGCAGATCATGGGAAATTCGGCACTCATCGGCGCTTTTGCTAAAACAGCAGGAATACAGTGGGACGTGATCACAGAGGTCTTCCAGCGGAACCTGCAAAAGGAGACAGAAAAAAATCTTTCTGTGGCACGAAAGGCCTATGATGCAGCACAGATCAAACGGACCGTCCCTGTTATCGGGCCTGGCCATCTGCCCATCATCACCGGCAACGAGGCAATGGGCCTCGGTCTCATCCATGGTGGCATGGACGCCTACATCTCCTACCCCATGACACCGACATCCAACATCCTCCACTTCCTTGCAGAACAGGCACCGCATCTGCCGATTACCGTTGTCCACCCAGAAAATGAGATCGGGGTGATTATTATGGCACTCGGATTTGCGTATGCCGGGAAAAAAGCCGCCGTGGGGACTTCGGGTGGTGGGTTCTGCCTGATGACCGAAGGGCTCTCGTTTGCGGGTCAGTCTGAGATCCCGGTAGTCATTGTAGTCGGGCAGCGGACGGGACCGGGCACCGGCCTTCCGACGTATACCGGGCAGTCCGATCTCCATTTCGTCCTGCATGCCGGGCAGGGGGAGTTCCCGCGGCTTATTGTAGCTCCCGGGGATGCCGAGGAGTCATACCGGTGGTCCTCTCTCGCCGTCCAACTCGCATGGAAATACCAGGTCCCGGCGATTATTCTCGGTGATAAGACATTAAATGAAGGTACCTACAGTTTCGACCGGAAAGAACCCGGGGAACTCCACCCTGATCCCGAAATCCCTGGCGAGGCGCTGGTTACAGGTCCAGGGTATGGGCGCTACAGGCTGACCGGATCCGGAGTCTCACCATGTGCTTTTCCCGGTACCCCCGATACGGTTGTCAAGATAACCAGTTACACCCATGACGAGAACGGCATCTCTACCGAAGATGCAAAAGTTTCCATGGTCATGGCAGAAAAGAGGATGAAAAAAGGTGTCCGGTTGCTGGAAGAGATCGACCGTCTTGAGGCAGTGAAGACATATGGCGGTCGCAGCAGCCCGGTAGCATTGCTGGCGTGGGGCTCGAATAAGGGCGTTGCCTGCGATGTTGCAGGGTTGCTTGGACTTCGCGTTATTCAGCCAATAGTAATCTCTCCGTTCCCGTTACGCCAGATGAAGGAGGCCCTTTCCGGTGTAACGCGGTTGGTATCAATCGAGGATAACATTGAAGGACAACTGGGGTCCCTCCTTGCAGGCCATGGCATTACCGTGGACGACCAGGTGCTGAAGTATGATGGAAGACCGTTTTCAGTCGATGAACTTCATAGAAAGGTGATGGAGGTGTTGAAATGACCAGCCGTAACCTTATCACCCCTGCACAGAATACCTGGTGCCCGGGATGTGGCAACTTCTCAATTCAATTTGCATTGAAATCCGTGCTCGGGGAGCTCGTCCAGTCCGGCACGTCCCTTGATGATGTCGTCCTTGTAACCGGGATTGGCTGCCACGCGAAAATGGCCGACTACCTGAACGTAAACAGCTTTTATTCCCTCCACGGGCGGACGGTCCCGGCTGCAATCGGGATTAAACTGGCTAACCCACAACTTAAGGTCATATGCTGTGCCGGGGATGGGGACTGCTATGCAGAAGGCCTTGACCACCTCATATTTGCAGCAAAACGGAATGTCGATATCACGATGATTATCCATAATAACCGGGTTTACGGGCTTACAACGGGCCAGTATACCCCAACATCCCCCTTAGGATTCCGGGGGCGTTCAACACCCGGCGGAACAACAGAACTCCCGATAAACCCTCTCGAACTGATGCTCGCAAGTGGTGCGACTTTCGTTGCCCGTGGTTACACGAGGAACATGGAACAGTTACGTTCCCTGGTTAAGCAGGGGTTGTTACACCAGGGTTTTTCTTTTATTGACGTCCTCCAGATCTGTGCAACGTACAATAATATGACCGGTTATTACCATGAGCACGTCGATGACCTGAAGGACCATGATATATCTTCGTTCGAGGCGGCATTCTGGAAGGCCCGGGAATGGGACTATAACGCCGATGCCAGGATCGCACTCGGACTATTCTATCGACAGGTGATGCCCACCTTCGAGGACAGGATTTTTACCCACCCACCGGATAACACGGACCGTCAGAAGAGAATAGAGGAGATCCTGCAGGAAAAAATGTGACGCGCAGGTCTTTATGAGAGTCCTCTTTTTTTCCCGGATTTCTGCGATAAAATGTCCCAGTTACGGCATAAATGGGCCCCTTTCAGATAATAAAGCATTTTAATGGGTGCCCTGTCCGATAGACGCAATTTTTCGGGGCCCATGGGCCGGAGGTTAAGGTACTGCAATTATAGATGCAAACGCAATTACTACTTAGGATATGGACGGTGGAAACCTGGAATGGCCGACGCTCTTGCATTGACTCCCTTTTTCGCATGGGTCATACTCCCCCTGCTGATTTTTTTCGCCCGGATATGTGACGTAACGCTGGGCACAATCCGGGTAATTTTTATTTCAAAGGGGTTCAAATACATCGCCCCTGTGATCGGGTTTTTCGAGGTGATCATCTGGCTCCTCGCCATCGGACAGGTGATGAATAATGTCACGAATGTCGCTTCGTATATTGCCTATGGGGCCGGATTTGCAACAGGCACTTTTGTCGGAATGGCAATTGAGGAAAAATTGTCACTTGGTACCGTCATTGTCCGGGTGATCACAAACCAGGAGGCAAATGACATGGTTGAATATTTACGTGGCCATGATTACGGTGTAACGGTAATTGGTGCAATGGGCTCCACCGGTCCGGTGCAAGTCCTCTTCATGGTGATCAAACGGCAGGACCTTGGCAGGGTAACCGGGATAGTCAGGCAGTTCCAGCCGAACGCGTTTTATTCAATAGAAGACGTAAAGTCAGCGGCCGAAGGGGTATTCCCGATGAAGAGATCCAAATATCTTATGGGCCACGGGGAAATGCTGAAATTTTTCCGGAAGGACAAGTAAATTCAGCACACACCCCGGTAAAATAGCAGGTTTTCCTGGTCAGACCCATCCTGTAATCTTTTAATCATCGTCCACCTGCACCACGGTACCGTATGATGTGACAATGAACACGGTGTACTATGCAACCCTGATCTACGCCTGCTCCCCGACAACGAAGAGTAGATTATCGGGCACACCAGATCCCCTGCCGGTTGAACCCCTTATAGGTTCCAGCCGGCACATGGTCGGGGTCCAGGGCCCGGCACCAGTCATTCACACCACCGGCACGGCAGGCAATCGGTACGCCGGCCCTTTCAGGGATGATGAAACAGCACATTCTGGCATGGGTCTTCCAGGAAGAAAAACAGGGTTAATGCCGAAATCCGTATGGCTTTGCATCGTTGTCTGAACGCAAATGAATGAGTCCTTTTCACCCGCACGGGGATAAAAACATCCGTAACCCATGGAAATAATTCATACCAGATGGTAGCGGGTTGATTCCGGTATCATGCCTTATCCGGATAATTACTCTGTTGTGTAACCAGGTGGTATGGGAGACCTTTACTTTTCTATTTTTGAGGGTTGTTGAAAGAGGGGATAGAGCAGCCGGGGAAGGTCAGAAATCGTATTAAGTATGTACTCTGCGGGGACTTCCCCGCGGGTGTCCGCTAACCGGTCACCATAACGTGCGTAAAAAGTCCGCATCCCTACTTCACGAGCGGGTACAATGTCGCGGTGCGGGCTGTCCCCGACCATTGCCGTCACAGAACTTCGGCTGCCAAGTTTCCTGAGTGCGAGCAGGAACGGGGCAGTATCAGGTTTTTTCCGACCGGTCATCTCGTAGGTGACGATGTGGTCAAATGCATCGGAAAGCCCGGCTTTCTCCAGCCGGCGCTTTGCATGGTACATATCCGCATCCGTGACAAGTCCAAGGGGAATCCCTTTTTGCCGGATTTCAAGAATTATCTGATTGACCCCGGGGTATGGGGAGATATGGTTCAGTTTCTCCTGCTCGTACAGGTTGCAGACTTCAAAATAACGGGGTATGGTAAAAAGGTCCCGGTCAAGGAGGTAATCCCGGATGTTTCTCCAGTCCTCAAATCCCCAGTCAGGCCTGAGAAAGTAGTCAAAAAAGTCCTGGCCGTCATCCCTCCCCAGGTACTCCGACGCGGTATTAGATGCAGCCATCTTTGCACCAATAAGGTCAAAGAGGGTATTATCCATGTCAAAGATTACAGCCCTGACCCCGTCCTGCATCCGTTCAACGGGTGTACCATCATCTGCCATCTGCATATCCTTACTAACGATATCCTCCCAAACCAATGTAATTGATTCCATCGTGCAAAAAATACGGGCGAAGAAAAAAAGGGTCGATTGAAACCTCATAACTCTCCCGAAAAAGTGAGTATTGTTCAGGGCTTGATGAGATTTTTCATCCGGACAATATTGACCGGAAGGCCCCACTGCGCAATTGTTACCGCATCAGGTTTCCCCTTCGCAGTGAACGATACAACAATCCCGTCCTGTGAAAACTCTTTGTCGAGGTCAAGCGGTAAGTACTGTACGACCCCTGATTCTCCCCCTGTATCAACAACAATCCCATAAAAGCCTCCTTCAATGGCGATATAGGTGACGTTTCCTACACCATAGATATAACCGGAATTGCCCGGGATTTGCCGCATAAGGACGATCTCAATGGGAATTCCTGCCTGGACCGGGTAATAGGGGTCAGAAATCGTGTACCCTGAAAATGCAACCC
>JBAXMF010000091.1:0-7972 GCA_037134435.1 Methanomicrobiales archaeon
GAGTCCTATGCGATGTGCATGGTTATCCTGGGTGAGGACCAGGAACCGCAGGTTGAAGTACTGGCCGCCACGGACCTTTTCTATCTTGGACGTCTTGAAGAGGCCGAACTACATTTTCGGGACCTTGCCCGGAAAATGCCCGGGTCGTCCCACGTGCATGGGTTCCTCGGGAAAGTCCTCTTAAAAAAAGGTGATGAAGGGGCGGTAGCCGAGTTCTCTACGGCAGTGCGTCTCGACCCGGATAACCAGGACGCACTTCGGAATTACGCAAAATGCCTTGTTGATGCGGGGGATTACCGCAGGTCTCTTCCTGCACAACGACGCCTTGCTGAGCGGTCCCGGAGAGAAGATGACTGCAGGGACCTGGTTGCGACACTTATTGCCGTAGGTGAAGGGGCTGAAGCGCTGGACCAGTACCAGAAGTTCCCGTCCCTGAAAGCGAATGTGGACCCGCTCTTTATCGATGCCCTCATTACCGCAGGAGAGTTTGCAAAGGCCGGGGATGCTGCATCTGCGGAATTTGAACGCTCCGGGAACCGGGAGTTTCTTCGGAAATACCTCGCTGTGTTGTCACGCTACAATGTCGCCCTTGCTCTTTTGGGATACAGGGACGCTTGCATGATGGAGGCGGACCACGGCATTGCGAAGGACTATATCAACCTCCTTATTTCAGTCCGTGATGATGAGGGGGCACTCCGGATGTGCAGGGCACTGGCAACGGATAACAAGGGGACGGACGTTGCCATATGCCTTATTGAATGTAGGTTGCTGGCCCGGCTCGGTAAGAAAGAACTGGCAACGGCGACCTACGAAGAGTTGGTACGGTCTGGTATCGGTAGTACGGGGACGGATGCTTCGCTCCGTGATGTACTTCCGCTTTACCGTGAGTTCCTCCTGACATATTACCCAAAATCAGAGTGCCTGAAAATTTTTACCTCGGTCGTCTCAGCGGGTGCAAACCCGGTCTGCCTCTATGAGACCGGGTACCTCTACGAACAGCTGGGCGATGTTACCGAGGCACGCGGGTGGTTCTACCGGGCATACCGGTGCGATTTCCTTACTGGCGGCCTCGAATATGCAACGTTCCTGGCCCGCCACAAGGAGTGGCGGGAATGCGAGAAAGTGATGCTGTACATCCTTTCTAACATTAAACGAAGCCAGGACATTGTCAGGGTTGCACAGGTGACCACGGGGGGCAATATGATTCACCATACCCCGAGGCTCCTGTTCCGTTTAATTGAGCGGCTCGAAGAGCGCCAGGATAAGCTCCCTGCAGAAGGGCTCGAATTCCTGGCTGTGGCGTATCTTGTTGCAGGGACAACTGCCATCGGTGAGGGTAATTATTCAGCATGTAAGCGCTACTGCCTGCAGGGACTTGATATCCTGCCCGCATATTCGACCTGTATCGCTACGGCAGATTTCGTTGCCGTTCTCGGACGCTGTAAGGAGCGGGCGATAGTCGATCTGCCGGTAATGAATGATGCAGAAGGTGCTGCAGGGATTTCCGCTGGGGAAGTGCCACAGGTCCGGATTGGTGGTCTTGATCCGCAGGAGGAGAAAATTCTCGTGTTCCTGAAACTACACCGCCGGGCCAGCGAGGCGGACCTCCGGAAACTCCTCGGAACCCGCCGGGTAACCGGGATAATGAACCGGTTGATTGCCAAAAGCGTGGCACAGGGTGTGCGGCTCGTTGCAAAAAGAGGGAATGGGGAACAGGGGGAGATCTATGAGTATACGGGAGGGTGATCGGATGGACGAGCAGAAACTGGAGAGCCTGAATATCATCAACGCCTTACGGCGGGGGACGGTCCCTGCCAGCGGGCTTGAGCGGATTGCAGTTGGTCTCGATGTGGAGGAGGACGTTATTGCCACGCAGCTAGACTATGTCTCTTCCGGCGGCGGAGACCTCAAGTTTATCCGGGGGGATTATGGGAGCGGGAAGACGTTTCTCGTCGCACGGTCACTGGAGATCGCCCGTGAAAAAGGGTTTGCCACCGCCCATGTCATTATCTCCCCGTCTTCCCCCCTCCATAAGCTGAAGGGGATGTACCAGCAGATTTGCGGGACCCTGCGGACGAAGGAAGACGAGCATGCGTTGAAAACGGTCATCGACAACTGGCTCTATTCTATCGAGGAGCGTATCATCCAGGTAACCGGGGATGGAATGGATGAACAGGGACTTGAAACAGCAACAGAACGGGAAATAGAGTCCGCCCTCGCTGGAATCAGCGAGATGAACTCGTCACTTGCGGCAGCGCTCCGGACGTATTACCGGGCGAATAATGCCGGGGATTTCCAGCTCGCGCAATCGGCGATAGGCTGGCTCTCTGCGGAGCCGAATATTGGTCGCGATTTCAAGCAGAAGGCCGCGATTAAAGGGGACATTGATGAGACCGTTGCTTTTGTGTTCCTGAAAGGGATTGTAAAGATCATCGTCGGGTCTGGATGCAGGGGCCTGGCCGTCGCAATCGATGAGGCTGAGATCACACAGTCTTCCCCGCGTGCAACGCGGGAAAAAGGGTATTCGCTATTACGTGCGGTGGTTGATTCCCTTGACGGGGGGGAAATGCCCCACTGTTATTTCCTGGTCACCGGCACCCCCTCGCTCTTTGAAGGACCTCGCGGTTTCCGCTCACTCCCTGCCCTGTTCGATCGGATCAACGTTGTCCAGACCGATAAATTCAGGAACCCGAGGCAGCCGCAGATCATTCTCTCACGGTTTAATACGACCAAGCTCGAAAAAGTTGCCCTGAAAGTCTGCGACATCTATTCAGTTGCCTATAAAGAGGTTGACCGGGAGCGGATCTCGCACCGGTTTATCAGGGCGATGATCAGCAAGGTGACGGGAAAATTCGGGGGGCGGGTGGATATCATCCCGAGGATTTTCTTAAAAGAATTCGTGGATGTACTCGATAAATGTGAAATTTACGAAGATTATGACCCGTGGGCTGCCTACGAATTTGACACAGCCCGGTTAATCGGCGAACTCCGGGAAGAGGAAGAAGCGGTCATGACGATTGAGTTCTGACCTGACCATTTTTTTGGTTAGCCTGCACAATACCCGGGTACCGGGATAGCCGCCTACCCGAATTAGTACATTTTTTAAAAAAAATGTAGCAGGGCAAGCCCCTGAAAAATTCCACTCGTGTATTAGAATTGTAAAACGGTGAATGTAGAACCGGGGCTTCTCCAGAAACCATTTACCCTTACACCTGCCACCTGATCTGTATGAAAAAGATCGCAATAATTGCATTACTCGCGATGGTCTTGATTGTGGGTGTCGCATCCGCATATGTGCTGACGATCGATTGTCCTCTGAAGCTCCCGGTTGGTGCACCTCTCCCCGTCATGGGGACAACCACGTTTCCGGCAGGGACTACGTTAGACCTGGTATTTTCAAGCTCCGGCCAGACCTCAAACATGATAAGTACGGTCCCTGTGACGATTGGAGAGGATAAAACTTTTAGTATTGTTTTCGAGACAACCGGCCTGAAAGGTGGCATGTACAAAGTAGAAGCAATTCCTCGCGGGGACTACCAGTCCAAACTCAGTTCCGATTCAATAACAATCCGGGTAGTTGAACTGATTGACCGCTCAGATATGCTCCATATTACCAGCCCGATCAACCAGGTTATTCCAAATGCACTCCTTATTGAAGGGTATATCTCAAAGGCAGGTAACTCAGGCGTGAAAATCGACGTGATCGGTCCTCTTGGGAAGGTATTCGGTCCGGCGTATATTGGAACGGCGGCCCGGGGTGGAAACCCTGACGGTTACTTTTCACAATACATCCCTGTTGAAGAACCTGGTAATTATAATGCACGGTTTTCTGACTCTACCGGGTATATCGGGGAGCAAACATTTGGTGTAAAAGCACCGGTAACCCCCGTCCCGGTTGTTACGACGGAAGGGACACTCCTGTTCACACCGACCCCGACAACGCCGCGGCCTGTGCAGACGAAGACCCAGGTTCCAACCCCGACCAAATCCGATGCACCTGTTGCCGGGATTATTGCAGGTCTTGGTGTTGCCGGGTTCCTTTCACTCCGTAACTATAACCGGTAAAAATTTTTAAAATACCCCGGATTCCTGAATTATTTTTTTATTGTCCCGGGGACTCCGCACCAAACCCCCCCAAAAAAACGTAATTTTTATTCTGAGCCCTAAAATCTCAAAAATATGATGACTGCATTGAATGAAACCTGCCTAATTCTTTATTCATGTATTGACGGGTGTGGAGTCTACATTCCTGGTTGGCTTACTCACTCTGCCTGTCATACTACTTGCCAGGTGAGGCAGGTTACTGTGAATTCAGGCCCGTTACAGGCGCAAATCCGGGTAAAACACGGTGAAATTGGGGTTATTTAAAAATATGCCTGATAATTGGGTATTTTCATAAACGGAGAGGAATAACGCCTGTATAAACCGAAAATCCGGGCACTGCCAGGAAGGGATGTAATACAAGGTGGCATAATGATGATACCCTGCTTATTTTACGGATAATGAGGCCGGAATAAGGTTGGATTTTTCCCCGGCAGACCTGGCATTGAATGGGTATCCAGGCCTGGAATAAATGACCATTTTTTAAGAGGGCAGAATGGGAATAGCATCCATTCAGTGACCCTGGTTCTTTCGCCGCTGGATGAGTTCATAGAGGACGAGTACCGCGATGACCAGGCATCCGCCGAGGAAAAAAGCGACCAGGACCTCCTGGAGAGGGAACGCTGCAGGTGCATTCACCTGGAACTGGACTTGGGAATAAACGGCTTCAGGTGGGTATGTGGGCAGGCTCATTGCCATCTCCTTCATATCCATGGCCCTTGAGCCGTTTTCTGCGATAAGACCCACCCCCTGCGTCCCGGCATTCCCAGCTATTAACGGGGCTGATGTTGCAGCAGGTAGCGCATCAAACCCTGATTTTTTCATTTCCATCGTGAGTGGTGCCGATGTCCCTGCCAGTGACTGTATCTCTAGGAATGCCCCGATCACCACCGTTACAACGGCGACAACTCCAAAGAGCGATGCATATTTCAGGAGCAGTGCCCTCACATTTGTAACCATTGGCGCGACGATGAGGAGCTGGTCCCTGAGCCCGTATACCTTTACTTCCCTCCCTTTCACGCTGTATTTTGTTTTTGTGACCTCTATCAGGCCGGCGTCGAGGAGGTTATCAATATGGTACTTTGCGGTACCCATGGGGATGCCGAGCTGGTCGGTCACCTCGGTGGATGTTTTCGGTCCTGTCTTTAAGAGCTGGAGGATATCGCCTGCCGTCTGGCTCCCCATCGCCTTTGCTATCTTCTGTGCCTGCTCACCACCGGGTTCGAGGACGAGGACACCCCTGATGTCAGGAAGTGGGCTTGAGTCAGTCCCGCCCGGACCATCTGCTCCCGGTATCGTGTCGTCTGGCATACGGCAAATTCAACTGTTGAGTGCGGCGGTGATCCTCTCACGCCCGACCTTGATGGCAAGGTCCATCTGTTCAATGGCAGGGCCCCCCCCTCGTCCGAGAGCAGGGGTACCCCCGCCTTTCCCACCAAGGAGACCGGCGACCTGTCCGATAATCTCCCCGGCGTTCACCGCAGCGATCCCTGAAGTAATTACGGCATCCACGCGCTCACCGCTTTTCGACAGGAAGAAGGCAACACCTCCCTTCCCTGATACCCCGGCGGCAATTGCCACCAGGTCCTTTGCCGGGAGGTCGAGGCGTCTGACAACGACCGGTACTCCGTTCATCATCTCCGGCCTGATCTGTGCGGTCTCGAGTTCAACAAGTTTCAGGACCAGTTTTTCATTCTCCTTCCGTTGGTCTTTCCACTCGTTAAAGAACCGCTGCGACGTGGCGGGCAGGTTGTCCTGCTGGACTGAGAACACCCCCGCTGAACGATTCACGATCTCCTCGAGGTGGTGCATCCATGCAAGGGCGGCAAGTCCGGCAGAAAATTCCATGCGTTCGATCCCGTCCTGGATATGCTCGACCCGCATGATCTTGATCAGGCCTATCTGTCCCGTGCTCACACAGTGAGTCCCTGCACATGCCTCGATATCTCCAGCGACTGAAACGATCCGGAGCTCCCTCCCTGGTGGGACACCGCCCTGGTAGAGGGAGAACCCGTGCAACTGCTCGGCCCTGACCCGGTCCTCGAACCTGATATCGATACAGGTATCGGCAAGGACCATCCGGTTTGCGGTCATCTCTATTTTATGCAACTCTTCGGGTGTGATATGCCGGAAATGACGGATGTCGATCCTCGAACTCTCAACTCCTTTCTGCGCACCGGCCTGGTGAATATGGGCCCCAAGCACCTCTTTTGATGCCCTGAGCAGCAGGTGAGTTGCAGTATGGTGACGCATCAGGGACCAGCGTCGTTCTTCGTCGACGATCCCTTTCACACGGTCTCCCCGCCTGAGAATACCTCCCTCCAGCTGATGGAGGATCACATCGCCGATCTTGACAACCCCGTTGACCCTGGCCATGTTATCCTGGGTGATGAGCATCCCGTTATCGGCAGGCTGGCCTCCACCCTCGGGGTAGAAGAGTGTCTGGTCCATCACGACAAATCCATCAAAGAAATCGATGACTACTGCTTCGAATTCGGTATTGCACGGCTGGTCGTAGTAGAGCTTCCCTGTAGCAGGGAGTCCCCTGATACGGGTATGGTACTTTGCGAACGGGTCTTCTGCGGCCTCAACTACTGATTCGGAGTGCATGTCCGCGATATGGGAGTAGAAATTGTCAGGCAGGTCAACGACGGCCCCCTCTTTCTGTGCGATCTCCTTGATCATGTCCGGCGGGATACCATGGGAATCGTAGAGCGTGATAACCTCTTTGAGGGGCACCCGTTCTGATTTTGCCTTGTAGGTACGGGCCACTCTCTGGACAATTTTTGATCCACGTTCGAGGGTCTGGGCATATTTCTCCACTTCGCGGTCGATGATCTCCCGGATCACCAGGACGTCCTGTTCAAACTGCCGGGGCCCGATAATTTTAATCTGTTCCTCTACCAGGTCGGCAAGACCGTCTTTTATGTTCAGGTCGTTCATCATCCGCAGTGTCCTCCTGATGACAAGCCGTGCGAGGTACCCTTCACGGACATTGGAAGGGACGATGCAGTCGCCAAGCATGTAGGCGAGACAGCGGGTATGGTCCACGATTGCATAGACCTTCTCGATGGGGCCGATCATGCGGTCGAGCTTGTCGGGGGGGACGTTAATTGCAGAAGCGACCTTGTTCCTGAGCTGGAAGAGGTTTGCTCCCGAAATATCCCCGAGCAGGCCTGCATACCGGGCATTGAGGGAAAGAATTTTTGTATATTCTGCATCCTCGAGCAGGTGTTCCATCCCTGCTGCCTCCATGACCCGGGAGACCATTTCCGGGAAGACGGCATCGTAGATGGTCGGGGAACCACGGGATGCCCAGACAAAACGTTCAAGCCCGTAGCCGGTATCCACGATCCTGCTCTTCATCGGGTAGTACATCTCCCCGTTCAGGTCGATCCCCGGGGCATCTGTCTTATTGCGACCGAGGTTCATGAACACAAGGGTGGCGACTTCGAGGCCACCGATCAGCACCTCGACACTGGGTCCGGCATTCCCACCGCCTATCCACGGGTGTTCCTTGTAGGTGACTTTTTGCAGGTCGCCGCCAATGGATTTTATAAACTCATCGCAGAGTTCAACCGTGCGGTCTTTCCAGTAAATCTCAGTGTCCTGGCTGTTGAATGCGTGGTGTGCCATCATCTCGAACTGGGTTAAGTGCCGGCCCGATCTGCCGACAGAATCCAGGTCGTTTAACCTGATACAGGGCTGGGAAATAGTCAGTGGGTTTGCCGGCGGAGGGACGATCCCTGCGGTAACGTACGGCTGGAAATCGGCAATTGACGCGATCGTGAGGTAGATATCATCCCTCCATCGTGCTACAACCGGGTATCTCCCGATGCGGGTATGTCCGTTTCGTTCGAAGAATGAGAGG